>NZ_JANPLS010000302.1:0-32128 GCF_031422475.1 Chamaesiphon sp. VAR_48_metabat_403 | reverse complement strand
GTAGGCTTTTTATGGAAAACACGAGTATGATTAGCCATTCTTAGAGAATCGCGTTCTGGATCGATTCTCCAGTTACCATTTTCATCTTGTTGCCATAAATTATCCTTAGCAGTTGCACCAAGAGTATCATTAGCATTAAACTGGCGCATTCCGGCACTATTTGAAACCAGAACTCCTTCACAGACAAACTCATGAATACTAGCTACTTCAATATCATAAGTATGTGATGTTCTCACATCCATTTCTACCGATTCAACCTTAACTGGAATCAGATCGGTTGCTTCAGGAATAAATTTCTTGAGGGTAGTAACTATCATCTGTTCTTGATGATTGCTCCAACCATATTGATAAGTATTTACCAATGGTCTGACCATTGCTTTAGGGAATCCGTGGTCTTTGAAAGATTGCGGACGTTCTTTTTGATTATTGGCAAATATTACTGAATGTTGGTTAAACATTGATGCGGTATCATCAAATGCTCGTGCGCCAACAGTAACTAATTCACCTTCCCATTTACCAGTACGCTTGCGAACGGATGCACACAGACGAGTGGTAATGCCTAATGAAGCATATATAGTCTGAATTTGGCGTAAGAAATCGGCATGAACGGATGCAACTAATACACCTTGACTGTAGCAGCCATCAGCATCGGCTAATCCGGCAAGATACGCTTCCCGAATATCTTGGGTACCCAATAAAATACAATCGGGAACTGAAATGCTGGTGAAAGGTTGCTTGAATTGAGATAGGTATTGGTTGAGCGCGTTGGAATTGAACTGGAGTTCAAAGGCTTTGGCTTGACACTGTTCGGGCGTTCTGAGTGTATGAGTATCTAATCCAAATAACTCACCGACATTTATTAACTTTCCGAGGATTTGCTGTTGATGTTCGGCGACTCGAAATCTGACGCGCCAACCGTCGCTGGCAACAGAACCATCTCCATGTAAATAACCAAAGAAGTAAGCAACTTCAGGGGTAAGTGCTGGAATCGTAATCCGTTTGGAATGAGGAGCTAATTCACCTTTGAATTCTGGTAATTCGGTTGCGGTACCAGGAATAGATTGAGGCACGAATACCAATCGATCGTTTGGTTTGAGATCTTTGGTTTTCACCATCTCATAGTTGCCATAAATATCTGTGAGGACGGCAACTTTATGATCGGCGGTACATTCAAAATAACTATCTTGAGTCTTAATTCGACACAAAGATTGTTCGCCTTGGTCGAAGAAGTTAGTAACTGGATAAAACCCTTTACTAGTTAAAACTCGATCGCCAATCCGAATTTTTTCAATTGGCACTAATCCTGACTCTGCATGTACTAAAGCACCAGCAGGTAAACAACGGCGGATGTTGCCTGCCACTATCGTGACTGCTGCTTCATCGATTAATAGACAACATTCAACCGAGTTTAATTGTCTGCCGATCGCCTTATTTAAGATGCCCGCACAACGTCCGTATAGCTCTAACAATCGGACGGGATTGGCGACACCACCAAAGCCTTTAAGCGGTTCGCCAGCCGGACGAACATTGCTCAGGTCGATGCTAACTTGCACTTCATCGGTAAACCGATCGTCGCTGGATAATTCGAGTAAAATTTTATAAGATTTTACCCAACCTTGCCGACTGTCACCGACGCGAATTGTGGCATGATTCCCTATAATTTCAACCGTACTTAATTCTTGACGATTGGCGATCGGTACGCCACCAATTTCGCTAGTAGTAGCAACGTTAAGTTTGTTTTTAATGGCGGGTAAATTACCAATTAAATCGGGTTCTAAAATGCCTCCCGTACCGCAACCCATCATCGCCAAATCCATCATTAGGGCAAACGCCGCCCAGTCACAGACATTGGTACTGGTGCAATTGTACGCGCCCGAAAAATTCTGCGGTTGCTCTAGCCATTCGCTACCGCCAACCCACAGCCACCGTCCCGAAGGCATCGCCTTAACCTGACGCTGCATTCGATCGATAATATCGGCTTCTGCGTCGGTTAATTTGCCTAACTTGACCAAGCCTTTGAGAGTGCGGGTGCAGACATCTTGCCATGTCTCGCGTCCGGTAGCAGTGAAGCGACTGTATGTCCTAAAAAAGACCGGATTTGCCGTAGGTGCAGAGGCGGGGAAATCTAGTTGGATTTGGGGCGAAATTTCCGCGCTCGATCCAGATTCGGGACGAACTCGGTTAAGTTCTCTAACCATGAGTGAGCTATGCTAATTGCTGAACAGAATTAGTAATATAAGGCATCCACCCGCGATAAATCAATGTTGCCAAAACCTCGGATCTGCGCTAGTTCTAGGGGTTCGATCGCGGTATGATGGCGCGATGGCGTGTTAAATAAAGTTTGCAAACTATCGTCATAATTTAAAGAGATAGCTTGAGACTAGAACAGACCTAATTGTGAATTATATGCTTCCACCGTGGCGATCGAGCATTGCCCGCGCTCTACATCGCAACCGCAGTTTGCCAAATGCGCGGTACCTCCAACTGGCGACAATCGCCAAAGATCTGCGTCCGCAAAATCGCTCTCTAGTATTTCGCGGCTGGCTGGAAGCGACTAGCCAACTTCAATTGGTGACAGATATTCGGTCTTCTAAAGCGATAAATCTATTAGCAGGTGCTTCTCCTTGGGCGGAAGCATGTTGGTATTTTCCCAAAACGCGAGAACAGTTTCGCTTGAGCGGCACGCTGGAGTTAGTCACTCCAGAAGATGCTAACAGCAGCTACTCTAAGGCTCGCCAACAGGCATGGCAACAAATGTCCGATGCTGGGCGCATTCAGTTCGATTGGGGGACTCCTGGGGCAGATAGAACCGCAGATCCCCAAGCCTTCAATCCCCCACAACCCGATCCGATCCAGCCATCGGCGAATTTTTGTCTATTGTTGCTTTCTGTAGAAACTGTCATCCATCTGGAGTTACGAGGAGAACCGCAAAATTGCTACTCGTACCAGTTGGTAGATAAAGAATGGGAGATGCGATCGATTAATCCTTAATTAGGCTTTAGGCTTTAGGCTTTAGGCTTTAGAAGTAATTGCACACTTACTCCTCCCACACTCCTCACACTCCCCACACTCCCCATCTCCCATCTCCCGTATTGGGATACAATGATGGCAGCTTATCGACGGTTTGGTCGGCTAGCTCACAAAAATGTGGAGTGCGAATCCGTAGAGCGATCGGATGTAAATCTATCGCTGGGTGGCGATTGTTAGTCCGTTTAATTACAAGCATTTTAATTAGCTTTTTTGCGTCAACCTAGGTTAATAATTCATGACTCTTGCCTCAGAACAGATCGACCGGATTGTGGGGAATCAACATCATAATCCCTTTGAAATTTTAGGCCCTCACCAAGTTAGTAATAACGGAAAAACTGCTTGGGTAGTGCGGAGCTATATTCCCAATGCCGAATCTGTATCGGTGATGATTCCAGAGGCGCGGCAAGAATATGCAATGCAGTCAGAGCATCATCCGCACTTCTTTAGCTGCACGATCGATTTGCCAGAATTGAGTAACTATCAGCTCAAGATTACCGAGGGCGGACACGAGCGAGTTATTTACGATCCTTATGCGTTTACATCACCATTATTAAGCGACTTTGATATTCACTTATTTGCTGAGGGCAATCATCACCGCATTTATGAAAAATTAGGCGCGCATCCGATCGAGATCGAAGGCATTAAAGGGGTTTATTTTGCAGTTTGGGCACCGAACGGGCGGAATGTTTCGGTGATTGGCGATTTTAATTGCTGGGATGGACGCAAGCACCAGATGGCGCGACGGGCGAATGGGATTTGGGAATTATTTATTCCCGAACTCAAAGTCGGGACATCTTATAAGTACGAAATCAAAAATCAGGACGGTCATCCTTACGAGAAGACCGACCCTTATGGATTTTATCAAGAAGCCCGCCCTAAAACCGCTTCGATCGTCGCCGATCTGACCGTCCACAAGTGGCAAGATGAAGAATGGATCGAAAAACGGCGACATACTAACGCACTGCAACAGCCGATCTCGGTCTACGAGTGTCATCTGGGTTCTTGGCTGCACGCCGCCGCCAGCGAACCAGCACAATTACCCGACGGGACAACCTCGCCAGTAGTTACAGTTTCCGATTACAATCCAGGGGCGCGGTTTTTGACTTATCGGGAACTCGCCGATAAATTAATTCCCTACGTCCAAAATTTAGGCTTTACCCACATCGAACTGTTACCAATTGCCGAGCATCCGTTCGATGGCTCTTGGGGTTATCAGGTTACGGGTTACTACGCGCCGACATCGCGACATGGTTCCCCTGAAGATTTTATGTATTTTGTCGATCGGTGTCACCAGGCAGAAATCGGCGTATTAGTCGATTGGGTACCGGGACATTTCCCTAAAGATGGGCATGGTTTACCCTTCTTCGATGGTACGCACTTATACGAACATGCCGACCCACGCAAGGGCGAACATAAAGAGTGGGGCACCTTAATTTTTAATTACGGTCGCAACGAGGTCAGAAACTTCCTCTATGCCAACGCGCTCTTCTGGTTCGATAAATACCACATCGATGGGATTCGGGTAGATGCAGTCAGCTCGATGCTGTATCTAGACTATTGCCGCGAACCGGGTGAATGGGTAGCCAACCAGTATGGCGGACGGGAAAATATCGAAGCCGCCGACTTCTTGCGCCAAACCAATCATCTCATCTTTAGCTACTTCCCTGGCGCACTATCGATCGCGGAAGAATCCACGGCTTGGCCGATGGTATCGGCACCTACCTATCTAGGCGGCTTAGGTTTCAACCTGAAATGGAACATGGGTTGGATGCACGACATGTTAGATTATTTTGAGATGGATCCCTGGTTCCGCCAGTTCCACCAAAATAATATTACCTTCAGCATGTGGTACAACCACAGCGAGAACTTTATGCTGGCACTATCTCACGATGAGGTAGTTCACGGTAAGAGTAACATCATCGGCAAAATGCCGGGTGATGAATGGCAAAAACTCGCGAATATGCGCTGTCTGTATGCCTATATGTTCAGCCATCCCGGCAAGAAAACCCTCTTTATGGGCATGGAATTCGCCCAGTGGAGCGAGTGGAATGTCTGGTCGGATCTGGAGTGGCAATTGCTACAATATCCTCCTCACCAACAGATGAGTCAATTCCTGACGGATCTCAATTATATCTACCGTCACGAACCCGCACTCTATACTCAAGACTTCGATGAGGCCGGATTTGAGTGGATCGATTGTACCGATACCCGCCATAGTGTGGTGTCTTTTGTCCGCCGAGATCGCCATAGCGATGAGTGTGTAATTGTCGTGTGTAATTTCACACCACAGCCCCACGCACACTACCGCATCGGCGTTCCCGAACACGGTTTCTACCACGAGCTATTTAATAGCGATGCGCGCAAATATGGCGGTAGCAATATGGGCAACCTCGGCGGTAAATGGGCGGATGAATGGTCGATTCACAACCGGAAATTCTCGCTAGATTTATGCATTCCCCCATTGGGTGTATCGATCTTTAAAATCGATCGCGAACGCACCGCCGCCGCCTATGAATGGCGCGATAACAATGCGATCGAAGGTACATAGTAATCTCGATCTATACTAACAGTGGGGGTAATTCATTAATTACCCCTACTATATTAGAATTACCCCTACTATATTAGTGGGAAATTTTTGGAGATAACAAATGTCTAGATCGATGACTAGAATTAGTTTACTGGCGATCGTTGGTATCGCCGCAGTTGTTACCACTAGCTGTGGTGCGAGTAAAATGACCCAGTGCAATAGCATCGCCAAAGTTACCAAAGATGCTGAAGCCGCCGCTACCAAATTTGCCGAATCATCTAAACAAACTAACGATCCTGCCGTTGCGGCTAAATCGTTAACAGATATGTCAACCAAGAGTCAGGAGTTTGGCAAAGTCATCCAAGCACTAGAAATTAAAGATGAAAAATTAACAGGCTTTCAGTCGCGGTTTGTGGCAATGTATCAAGATTACAATAAATTATTCGCACAAATGTCTGCGGCAACCCAGGCGAAAGATGCCCAAGCCAGCAATAAAGCAATCGGCGAAATTCAAGCCGCATCTGCCAAGGAAGATGTTTTAGTCAAGGAATTGACTGCCTACTGTACTGGTAAGTAATATATATTTGTATGCAAACGCAACACGAACAAATATCAACTGATGTGGCGATCGCAACAGTAGACACCGATTTATCTTCAACAGATTTAGTTCGTACTGTAGATAAAAATGGTAATTCATTTGAATATAAGATCGAGGATCTATATCCAAATGAAGATTCTTACAGATATATAACTAATCAATCAAAAGTATTTCAAGAATACCTGCCAGAGTTAGTTACTAAATATGGCGGTAAATATGTTGTCTTTGAAGATGGGAAAGTTATCGATTGCGATGAGGATGAAGATATTTTGCTAGAGCGGATATGGGAGACTGATTTTATTAAAGAACGAATGGGTATTGACGGTAATGGTATATATTGTCATTTTGTTCCCGCTCGACTATAAGCTCTCTAATGCTCAGTTTCCCCTACACTAAAGTTGAAGGTAGATCTTCAATCCCTATTTTAAATATCTATCTTCAAAATCCGCTCGATTCTAGATTATCGACAAACTTTGATATGGCAATTTTGGATACTGGTTCTGACATTACTATTGTTTCTTATGAAATTGTGTCCAAACTTCAGCTTAGACCGATCGATAGTCAAAAGTCTACCTCCTTTAGAGGATTAGGTCGAGAAACACAGGGTATCCCTTATCGCATCAAACTTAGTTTTGACGATCGAGATTATATTAGCTCGAAAGTAATCGCCGTTCCAGATGATATCTTACAAGGTGAGACAATTATTGGGAGAAATATTCTCAACCGTTATGTTATCGCTTTTGATGGGCCAAAATTAGTTTTCACGATCGGCTACTCCCTTCCCGCCAGAAGAATATAGATAATACTTCCGTTCCATTACTGCTAGAGATCTTTTTTTTAACCGCAGAGGCGCAGAGAGCGCAGAGGGCATAAAGAAAAAGCTAATCTATAGTCTTTGAGCGGGAAAAGAGTAGTATGGATTTATCGCTCGATTGAAACTGTCGATTTAAATAATATCTAAATATCGGTTGGTAAACTCCAGAGAAATTGGGAATCTTGTCGCTTGACAATCCATTGATTTCTCCCAGCTTGTAATGGAAAATAGATCGGGTATACTTGTAGCTTAAAACTGGCAGCACTCGGCATACCGAGATCGACCCATTCTTTAACTTTCTGGAGCAACCGATCGAACGCAACCTGGTTTCCGTA
The DNA here is from genome assembly GCF_031422475.1 of Chamaesiphon sp. VAR_48_metabat_403. Taxonomy (NCBI): domain Bacteria; kingdom Bacillati; phylum Cyanobacteriota; class Cyanophyceae; order Gomontiellales; family Chamaesiphonaceae; genus Chamaesiphon; species Chamaesiphon sp. VAR_48_metabat_403. The sequence continues at coordinate 24,824 of NZ_JANPLS010000302.1, read as the reverse complement.
AGCGATGAGTAGATCGTCTTTAGCAATTACTAAAGAATTATGCTCTGGTTGCCATAGTCCAAAATATCGACCTGCTCGCGATCGATCGGCGATCTTTTCGGTTTTAAGAGCACGGAAATAGGGATCGGAAATGTTCAGAAATGCCCGAATTCCCGTTGTAAACCAAGAAGAATTGTGACCTTTCCCGCCCCACCAGAACGATTTTCGAGCCACTTCTTGGTGTTGTAAAACCTCCCATTCCGGTAATGTTTCAATGCTGGCTGGTTCTAAACTCTCAAATTCGTATTTCCCCTTGAGTCGCACGAATCCACAAGCCATCGAATCGATCGACTCGAAGCAATTAGCTGTTTTTTGTAACAAAAATAGATTGTCGCCACCGCCGGGATTTTTAATCACAATTAATAATAAACCGCCCTCTTTAATCTGACGATGGAAATGAACGGGCAGATCGTAAGCACCAGCCGTAAAAATCGCTCGATCGTATTGAAGATCCGATCCATAGTCATCGCCAGCATCACCAGCAATAATACTAACATTTTGAATCTCCAACTTGTCAATAATTGCGGTAGCAGTTCGAGCCACTTCGGGAATAATTTCGAGACTGTAAACATGCCCCTCAGAGCCGACTAAATGCCCCATTAAGGCGGCATTCCAACCACTTCCGGCTCCCAGTTCAAAAATTGTCTGCCCTGGTTTAATCTGCAACATATCCAGCATCCGCAGCACGAATGATGGTTGCGAAATTGTTGAAGGGATATCGCCATCATCGTCTCCAAATAGAATCAGCGGTTTATCGGTGTAAAGTGTTGGCAAGTATTCGGCTAAATTGTCTCGATCGATTTCCTGCCATTTTTTAATCCCCCATTCACGATAGCGGTTGACAAATAAGTGTCGTGGTGTTGCTAAATAGGCTTGTTGCGTTGCCGCACTAATGGGAGTATCGCGATAAATAGATTTGGTTTGCTCTAGTAGCTGCTGTTGGTATTTATCGATCGTACTCATACTCGCTCCTGTAATTTTACAACCCGATCCGATCGCCGCCAGATCTAGTTGACACCAGAACAGCCCAACCGATTGTTCGGCAAATTTGTGTCGATGTTGCTGTGGATGCTGGGGGTTGGGGGCTGCCATCTCCCGTAAATTTTTTACTCGATCTAACAGGAGATTGTGAAGTAGGTATTGGGTAATCGGGTTAATTCCACTAAAATTACTATAGCCTCGATCGCCTATAAGTACGAACTTACTTAAAAAAATCTAGCTTTTAACCGTTGGGAGAAAAAATTGGTTTCTACATCTAATTTGAAAACTACAAAATCAGAAGAAATATTTGCAGCAGCTCGCGAACTGATGCCGGGTGGGGTGAATTCCCCCGTGCGCGCGTTCAAATCTGTCGGCGGTCAACCGATTGTATTCGATCGTGTCAAAGATGCCTACGTCTGGGACGTAGATGGCAATCAGTATATCGATTATGTGGGCAGTTGGGGGCCAGCAATCTGCGGACATGCCAACCCGGAAGTAATCGCCGCCCTCCACGATGCCCTCGCCAAAGGGACTAGCTTCGGCGCGCCCTGCTACCTCGAAAACGTCCTCGCAGAGATGGTAATTAATGCCGTTCCCAGCGTGGAAATGGTGCGATTTGTCAATTCCGGCACCGAGGCTTGTATGGCTGTCCTGCGGCTGATGCGCGCCTTTACCGGACGCGATAAGATTATCAAGTTTGAAGGCTGTTACCACGGACATGCGGATATGTTCTTGGTGAAGGCTGGTTCTGGTGTCGCCACCCTCGGTTTGCCCGATTCCCCCGGCGTACCAAAATCGACTACTGCCGATACCCTCACGGCACCCTATAACGATTTAGAAGCTGTCAAAGCTCTATTCGCTGCCAATCCCGACAGTATTTCTGGCGTAATTCTCGAACCCGTCGTCGGTAATGCAGGCTTTATCGTCCCCGATGCTGGTTTCCTCGAAGGCTTGAGATTAATCACTCAAGAATACGGCGCATTACTGGTATTCGATGAAGTCATGACTGGCTTCCGGATTGCTTACGGCGGCGCACAGCAGAGATTTGGCGTAACTCCCGATCTCACCACGATGGGTAAAGTCATCGGTGGTGGTTTACCCGTCGGTGCTTATGGCGGACGCAAAGATATCATGTCGATGGTCGCACCTGCGGGACCGATGTATCAAGCAGGTACGCTATCGGGTAACCCGCTAGCAATGACAGCCGGAATTAAAACGCTGGAGCTGCTCCAAAAACCAGGTGCTTATGAGTACTTAGACAAAATCACCACCCGCTTGGCAAATGGACTAGTCCAAATCGCCAAAGAAACCGGACACGCGGCTTGCGGTGGCAATATCAGCGGGATGTTTGGGTTATTCTTCTGTGAAGGGCCAGTTCACAATTTTGAAGATGCCAAACAGTCGGATGTGACTAAATTCGGTCGGTTCCATCGCGGCATGTTAGAGCAAGGTATTTATCTCGCTCCATCGCAGTTTGAGGCTGGGTTTACTTCACTAGCCCATACCGAGGAAGATATCGATCGTACTCTAGCAGCAGCACGGATCGTTATGTCTCAAATGTAGATGGTGGAGATGGGAGATGGGAGATGGGAGTTTGGAGTAATTTGGATTAAAAATCCCCTCGTCCCCTCGTCCCCCCATCCCCCCATCTCCGAACTCCCATCTCCGAACTTAGCTAATTAATTCCTCACCCCTGTTAAAATTAAAGAAATTGTAAGAATTTTCACAAAAAACTTAATTTTAGGAGAACTATAGTAACTATGAGCCAAAAATCCCTAGTCATTTCCCCGTCGATCCTCTCGGCAGACTTTAGCCGCTTAGGTGAAGAAATTCGGGCTGTGGATGCCGCTGGTGCCGATTGGATTCACGTTGATGTCATGGATGGACGGTTCGTACCAAATATTACTATCGGCCCCATGATCGTTGAAGCCGTTCGCCCCCATACTAAAAAGCCCTTAGACGTTCACTTGATGATCGTCGAACCCGAAAAATACGTAGCTGATTTTGCTAAAGCTGGCGCAGATATTATCTCCGTCCATGCCGAGCATAATGCTTCTCCCCACCTGCACCGCACTTTGGGACAAATCAAAGAATTAGGCAAGCAAGCAGGTGTCGTCCTCAATCCTGGTACGCCCCTAGAACTAATCGAGTACGTGCTCGAATTATGCGATTTAGTCTTAATTATGAGCGTCAACCCCGGTTTTGGCGGTCAAAGCTTTGTCCCTAGTGCGGTCACCAAAGTTGCTAAATTGCGTCAAATGTGTAACGATCGCGGTTTAGATCCTTGGATTGAAGTCGATGGCGGTCTCAAGGCTAATAATAGCTGGCAAGTCATTGAAGCTGGTGCAAATGCGATCGTCGCTGGTTCGGCGGTATATAATGCTCCTGACTATGCCGAAGCAATTAAAAATATTCGCAATAGCAAACGTCCAGAACTAGTAACTGCCTAATAACCCAAGTTGCTAGTTATGGGTTTTAGTGAGATGGGTGTTAGGTTTTAGGTATTAGCTATTAGTAGCCAGGGAAACTATACCCAGTAGGGTGGGCAGTTCCCACCAGCTAGGCTTGAGGTCGTTATCTCCTAAATCCTAGATCTTATTGCCTTAAAAAAGACTGCTAAGAGATTTACTCTTGGCAGTCTTTTGTGTCGATCTGAAATATTAAATATCTATGAATCAGCACCAGTATCGCGGCTATTGGTTTGAATAAAGAGGATAATCAGGAAAATTGTTGGCACGAGGACGAATAACAGGCTGGCAACAAAACCTAAATCGTTAGTTTGCATTAGCGTAATTCCTATAAAGTATTATTATTGCTTACCTAAACTAGAATATCATTTTCAGAGAAGGTCTAGACAGTAGGGTAAAGATTTAACATCCTGCGATCGCTACATCCAGCCAGAGAGGAGTATTACATATCCTCGCCAGCGATATGGAGTCGAAACTAAGGCTTAGTATTTACACTGACTGGGCCATTGACGATGGTTTGACACGCAAGGCGATAGTTATCGGGTTTTTTTGCCAATTTGCGGTTCTCAAAATCCGTACGCGGTGAGAGATTTTCCATCCCTTCAACGATCTCTACGCCACACATCCCGCATTGACCGTAGCCACCACAGTTCATTAGCTTCCCTTTGAAGGTATAGATATCAATTTGGTTTTGTACCGCCTTCTCGCGCAGATTTGACCCCTGCGCGACGATAATTTCCTTGTTCTCTTTAATAAATTTAATCGCACTCATCTCATATACCCCTAAAAATAATTTATGCCCTATTAAGAATTATTAAGATATTTGACAGTTTTGCCAAGGGGGGAGGGGGAGACGGGGAGACGGGGGAGTAAGTAAAAAGTAAAATTTCCTATTCCCTATTCCCTATTCCCTATTCCCTATCCCCCATTCCCTAAAACCTAAAACCTACTCCGGCACCTCTGTGGCAGTGCGAAGAATGGCTATAGCGCGATTGTAGTTGAGAATAGCTGTGATGCGATTGCCACGAGAGCGGGCGAGTTCGGTTTGAGATTGGATGACATCGGTTTGCGTACCGACTCCAGCTTGAAAGCGCAACCGAGCTAGTTTGAGACTTTCTTCGGCTTGTTGGAGTGCTTGAGTCGCTGTGGCGATATTTTTTTGGCTGGAGCCGAGAGTATTAAAAGCTTGTTCGACTTCAAATCGAACTTGATTTCGGACGATAATCACTTGACTATCGGAAATTTCATCATTAACTTTCCGCCGACTAGAACGCGCTGCCGATCCGCCACCATCCCAGAAATTCCAACGTAACTGTGCGCCCAGACTGTATCCATCTTGGGCAGGATTGTTATTGGAAATGGTTTTAGCCAAGTTGTAGTTGGCAAACAAGTTAACTTGTGCAGAATCATCACCTCTAATTTCATCTTGGAAACTGATCAGTTTTTTCCGAAATTCTTGTTGTCGGATTTCGGCACGATTTTTAAAGGCTAGCAGAATACTGTCTTCAAGAGTTGAATTCCAAGCACCCAACTGGCTGACGGCATCGGCGGCTTGAAAATCGGTAGTGTCATCTAGACTCAATAGTTGAGCGATTTTTCGGCGAGCGGTTCGTTGCTGCGATTGAGAATTAGTTAGATCTTGGTTGGCGGTAGCTAGTTGGACTTGAGAGCGGAGGATGTCGAATCTAGTACCGACACCAGCCTTTTCTTGGAGTTGTGCATCACTTAAACTGCGAGTGGCATCTTGAACGGCAGCATTGTTGATTACAATGATGGAGTCACTCTGTTGTAAATCGTAATAAGCAGTGATGACCTGGCTTTTAATGCTGCGCTGGATTCGATCGAGATCTGCGCTATCGAACTTGACTTGAGCTTTAGCAGAGTCGATCCGTTTGTCTAGGGTTTGGTTGATGAGGCTATAAGTAGCTTCAACAAAACCACTAACGTTCGTAGTTAGATTGGTATTCTGGTTGGGGGCGGGAGTGGTAATTACTGGCGAACCCTGTGCGCTTAGAGTACTGCTGAGTCCAACTTGCACGTTTTTAGCAGATTCGGCTTCACGGACATCGTTTTGACTTTTATCGATCGTGAGACGGGCAGTTTGTAATTCTCTGTTATTGCGCGCAGCAATGTCTAGGGCTTGTTGCAGAGTGATTCGTTTAGTCGCCCCAATCTTAACTGTTGTGGGTGGGTTGATGTTATTTATCAGCTTTCCATCGACTGTGTTAGTTGGTGGTGGGGGCGTTGGAGTCGTTGGAGTCGTTGGAGTTGTTGGAGTAGCCGGAGTTTGAGCGATTACTTTCAAAAATGGTTTTCGCTCGGAGTTGTTACTCGCACGAGCCGCGCTTGGTAAAGATTGCTGGTTTGTTGACGGTAGTTTTAAACTCTGACGGATGCCAGCAAAATCGAGGGGATTGGCTCGGACAGGGGCGATTTGTCCTAAACTACCAACAATCAGAGCGATCGTTGCCCAAATCGCTTGTAATCTGATGACACGTTGCTGGCTGTGAATCTGGCTGTGAGTGTGCCTAATTGGTAAGTTGGCGGTTCGACTCAGTTTTTGACGGTAAGCGGCAATGCGGGTGTTGAGCAGATGGATGAATTCGATCGAGGTTAGCATACGCGATTGGTTGATAAAATTGCTAAATAAAGAAGGGATGCGATCGGGCGATCTCATCGCCCCAGATATCAGCTATTAATCCCAGATCTATCTTCCCCTAATTTCTCCAGAAAATCTGGAATCCCACTGACAGGAATGAGGGGAATTTGTAATTTTTGGGCTAATTCGCTGAGTGTCACATCATCGAGAAATTTATCTTCGTCGTGTTTGAGCATGACGCTGGGAATGAGGATGCGATCGCCTAAATCTCGCCCTGGCAGCTCGGCAAGTAAATCTTGCCCGGTAACTAGCCCGGTGACTGTCATCTGTTGCCCCCAATATTGGCTGGCAATGGCGACTAAGTTGACCTGTAGACCTGGTACCTGGTTTAACTGGTTAACGATAGGTTGGAAGGCATTCTCGACGGCATTGCCGACCACCCAGGTACAGGTGTGAGGGGGATTTACTTCGGTAATTTCCCATTCGGCAATTTCTTGGGCAAATTCATCCAGGAAGCGACGAATCGAACCTACACCGTTACCGAGTTGGGGATAATCTTCATAATAATCGCTCGGCGGTAGTTCTATTCCAGCAATTAGGTACCATTCATCGGCTAACCAGACGAAGGTAGAACCAAACTGCTGTTTAAATTCTTGTTGAAAGCTCTCGACTTGGGCGATAACAACTCTGGCGACTGCTGGCGTAACGGGACTGAGTTCGGTAAGGTTGGGACGAAACCGCGTCAAGCCGACGGGAACGACGGCGACGGAAGCCACTGCGGGGGTATCGCCGTGATGGAAGCTGGCTAAATCGCGGATGGTACGTTCTAGATGCACGCCGTCGTTAATCCCCGGACATAATACTACCTGAGCGTGAATTTCGAGGCGGTGAGACTCAAACCATTTCAGTTGGTTCATAATTTCGCCAGCGCGTTGATTTTTGAGCAGTTGCGATCGAATTTCTGGCTCGGTAGCGTGAACGGATACATATAAGGGCGAAAGCCGCATCTGGGCGATCCGATCCCATTCTTTGGTGCTGAGATTGGTCAGCGTTAAGTAGCTCCCATATAAAAAGCTCAACCGATAATCATCATCTTTAAAGTATAAAGATTCGCGTTTGCCGGGAGGTTGTTGATCGATAAAACAGAAGGGGCACTTATTATTGCACTGAATCAATCCATCGAATAAAGCCGACTCAAATTCCAAACCCAAATCTTCATCATAATCCTTCTCGATCTCGATCTGGTGAGCTTTTCCCTTAGCGTCTAATACTTCTAAATCCAGCACTTCATCCGCACATAAGAACTGATAATCGATCAGATCGCGCGGCTTTTGACCGTTGATTTTGACCAATCGATCGCCAGGAGTAAATCCAATTTCTGCCGCGATCGAATCGGGTATAATTCCGGTAATCATCGCCGGACGAATTGCATTTTCACTCATGACTGGGGGACTGGGAGAGGGGGGGACGAGGGGACGGGGGGTGTGGGAGGAGAAAAACTATCGAGCCTATTTTCTTTCCCCTAAAAACCTAAAACCTAAAACCTAATTCCCACGTCCGCGTCCAGATGGAGTTTTCTGGGTGGGTTTTGGTGGGGCTACGATTTTGACTAGGACTTGGGTACCAACAATTTTAGCAGGATAGGCGGTTAAGGGCTTGGTGGCGGGGCCGTTGATGACTTCGCCGTTGGCTTCAAAGTTGGAGCTATGACAGGGACATGTATATTTTTTCTCTTCCGCTATCCATTTTACATCACAACCTTGGTGGGTACATTTAGGATTGACAGCAATTAATTTTTGAGGATTAGCAGAGTTTCTTAAAACTGCAACTTCTTTAGTCTGGAGATAGCCATTTTTTTCGAGATCGGCAACGGTACCAATGACTGTAAAACCTGCATCTATTTTAGCCGCACCTGGTTTAACCGGATTTCGATCGGTAGTAGTTTGAGCTGTCGATTTATTAGGAGTGCAAATTGCTAAAACTATCGGAAAGCAGCTAGTCAGCCAAGCAATACTAAAATATCTGAGAAATGAGCGACGTTTCATCATGATTAAGGATCGATCGAATACTTCAATTCTAGCTATTTCTACTTGTGTCAGAGGATGTCTGAAAAGGGAGACTTCCATCCGGTTCCCCCCTTTCTAAGGGGGGTTAGGGGGGATTTCTAGGGTTTTGGCTGAAGAGAATTGACTTTTCAGACATCCTCTCATCCAGATTTAGTTTGCCATGACTAAATCTGGAGCTGTTGCTAATTTGCCATCTTCCATGTAGACGATCGAATCGGCAATATCTAAAATCCGATTATCGTGAGTTACGAGTAAAATCGTACAGCCTTGCTCTGTTGCTAATTTTCGCATTAAATCTACTACATCGCGCCCCGATTGTTTATCTAATGCGGCTGTTGGTTCGTCTGCTAAGAGAATTTTAGGCTGGCTGACAAGTGCCCTGGCGATCGCCACTCGTTGTTTTTGTCCGCCAGATAAGTTATCTGGATAATAATTTACCCGATCGGCTAGCCCTACTAATTATAACATTTTTATCGATCGATCGGTCATTGCTCGAACAGAATATTCAGCATGTAATTCTAAGCCCATTTTAACATTTTGGAGAGCAGTTAAACTCTCATGTAAATTATGAGCCTGAAAGATATAACCATGATGGCGACGGGCGAGTGTCAATTGTTTTGCAGAAGCTCCACACATTTCCGCTCCTAATACTTTGAGACTACCAGATTGTGCCGTTGGCGAAGCCTCTCGGAACGAGGATCGCAATCCACCGCATAAAGTTAATAGCGTAGTTTTACCCGAACCAGATGGCCCAGTCATAATAATAATTTCACCTGCATTTATTTCCAGGTTAATATCAAACAATACTTGCTTGCGAAGTTTCCCCACACCGAAGTAGTGGTCGAGATTAGAAATAGAAATAACTGGTTCTAGCATAATATTTAATTATCAATTATTAATTATTAATTATTAATTATTAATTATTAATTAACTTAGAACATATCAGCAGGATCGGCTGCTTGAACTTTACCCGTTGCAACCGCACCAGAAAGCATACACATAATTAGAGTACCCGTGAGTACCTGAGTTGCTCTAACAAGCGTCATAGCGATCGGTAAATTGGTCGCACCACCAACAACACCATAAAGTCCGATCGATACGATTAAACCTGGAATAAAGCCCACTATGGCAAGAATTAATGCTTCTTCAAATACAATTCCCAGCAAATAAGTATTGCTGTAGCCCATCGCTTTAAAAGTTGCATATTCTTTGAGATGAGCATTTACATCGGTGGACAAAACTTGGTAAACAATAATTACTCCCACCAGGAATCCCATAATTGCACCGAGGTTAAAAATCGGCCCAATTGGCGTTTGCTGTTGCCAATATCCTTGCTCGAAAGCAATATATTCAGCCCTTGTCAGCACCTTAATATCTTCTTTAGGTAAATAAGCTTTTAACTGTTGAGCTACTTGAGTAGGATCGTAACCTGGTTTGAGCGTTATCAAACCCACATTAATATTACCTTGAGATTGTCGAGAAAATAATCGTAAATAATTATCTTCACTCGTCATCAAATGTCCATCGGCTGAGAACGAAGAACCGATTGAAAATAATCCATTGACAGAAACAGTCCGACGTTCTATTTCGGTAGTCACTGCTGTTCCAGTATTTACGCTTTCTACAACTTTATCATAAGCACCAACCGCCAGCCGATCGAATAATAGTGTGTCCGATTGTTTTATTTTAGCTAATTGGCTGTTAACTTCTGGTAAATTAAAGATCGGTCGATCGGGATTAAATCCGACAATAATGAGATTTTTCTTATCGCGAGTTTGCGGATTTTTCCAAGTCACTAAATTGACATACATTGGCTCTGCCGATTTTACCCCAGTTATATCCATCGCTTGATATAGTCGGCGGCGTGGAAATGTAGACATTGCTCCAATATTTAATGCCTGGGGACTGATAATAAATATATCTGCTGTTAATTTTGAGTGCAATACAACGGCACTATCGAATAAGGCACCTTGAAATCCTAATTGCATTAACATTAATAAGTCTGCAAATGCCACCCCAGAAATTGCCACTGCAAATCGGCTTTTATGTTGGGTCAGTTGTAACCAGCCTAGCGGAGTTCGACGAGTCAGTTTTTGGATTAATTTTAGCATAAAAATATCTACTATTTAGCTCTTAATTATCACCTTAAAGTAATTCAAGCAATGACCTACTGAGAATTGAGATCGATAACTGCTTGAATTTGCAAATTAGTAAACTTAGCCGCCTTTTGACTCGATGCCGAATCTAAAATCGCATGAACTTCAATAACGCGATCGTCTATATTACTAGTCGGATCGGCATTGATTACATTTTGACGCTTGACTTGAATGCCAACTCGATCGATCGTGCCTTTTAGTTCGCCAGATAGAGAATTACTAGTAATTTTTACTTGTTGTCCGACTCGAATTTTATTAATATCACTTTGGTAAACTTCCACCACTCCATACATTTGACTGGTTTTACCAATATCGGCAATCCCATTAGTGCCCACTACTTCCCCCGGACGGGCAAAAATTTCTAAAATCTGACCATCTTGGGGCGACTTAATATTAGCTTGAGTAAGATTTTCTTCAGCACGTTTTAAAGATGCGATCGCACTTTTGACATCTACTTCGGCAGACATTACATCTACCGGACGCACTTCGGCAATTTTATCGAGCGTAAATTGACTTTCTTTAATCTGCTGTTGCGTCGATGTTTCGAGCTTTCGCAAATTAGCTTTTGCTTCAACAATCTGTTGTTGTCCAGATGTTTGAATTCGGCGTAAATTAGCTTGAGCTTCGGCTAATTGTTGCTGCCCCGAAGATGCAATGCGCTTTAAATTTGCTTGTGCCTGATTTACTTTCTGCTGTGCTGTTTGTAAAGTCAACCGCTTACTGTCGCCGCTAGATGCCGAAACCGCTCCTTGTCGAGCCAGAGTCGCGTAACGTTTATCCTCGGCTTGAGCGTTAATAAGTCCAGCTTGAGCCTCAGCAATGGCTCCGGTTTGAGCTTCAATTTGGGTGGCTGTCTCGGCTTTTACCCTCGCAACTGTGGCTTGCTGGGCTTCAATTTGAGTGGCTGTTTCTGCCACTAGTCTGGCGATTGTCGCTTGCTGGGCTTCGATGCCCGTTCCCCGTTCGGCTTTGAGTTTGCCAATTGTGGCTTGCTGGGCATTAATTTCGCCCTGCTTGGCTCCTGCTTTGACTTTTCCCAGACTTGCCTCGGCGACGCTGACTTTGGCTCTAGCTTCATTTACCGCCGCTTGCAAGCGTCCCTGACTATCCAAAATCGCGATTAATTGCCCAGCTTTAACTGTCGCCCCTTCCTCTACCAACAGTTTCTCGATTTTTAAGCCTTCGTTCGATGTCGGCGCAGATAGCTTAATGACTTCCCCTTTAGGTGCCAATTTCCCCAAGGCTGTCACGGTTGTAGGCGCGACTACGGCTGTCTGTTGGACTTTGGTGGCTGCGGCTGTTTGTTGTTGCTGTTGGTTGACATAAACGGGTATCCCGATGCCAAGCAACGCCATCGCTCCCACAAGTAGCCGCACTCGCCAACTATTCCACCCAGGCAATCCATCCGATTTTTGCAGCATCCTCTTTCGCTCCAGTTCGTTACGGGTTTACTAAACCGTTTAGTAATTTATTAGCTGACTTCAGCATATCTTTACTAAACCGTTTAGTCAAGCATGTGTAAAATAGTGGCTAGCTGCTTAGGCTTTAGACTTTAGGTTTTAGGCTTTAGGCTTTAGAATGTGAGTAAAGAGATATTAAAAATCGGGTTGACACAGGCGAGAGATTTGAACGCAGAACATAACGGAGAAAAAGTCGAACAAATCCTGCAAGGAGCGATGCAGGAATTTTTGGCGCGCGGCTACGCGGGTACGAGTATGGAAAAAGTCGCGGCGGCGGCTGGCGTATCGAAGCCGACAGTTTATAGTTATTTTAAAGATAAAGGAGCACTATTTCAGGCTTTAATTGAAAACCTAGCCGAGAAAAAATTCAGCTCGACTTTTGGCAGCGAACCACTTGATGGAGATCCGAAAATCGTCTTACGAAATATCGCCGAAGTAACTTTCAAGAATTTTGAAGACGAAGAGTTTAGTTGCTTTATGCGAACGATTATTGGTGAATCGGGACGCTTTCCAGAATTAGCAAAAGCATGTAGCGTCAATCTTTTCAAGCCGATTAATGATGTAGTAATCCAATATATTATTTCACATCCAGAGTTGAAAATATCCGACCCAGAAGCAGCGACTTCGTTATTTATCGGCACATTAGTTTATTATCATATATCCCAAAATATTTTACATGTCAGAGAAGTAATGCCGATCGAGCGATCGCGAGTAGTCGATAATCTAATGGAAATGATGCTCTGTTCCTCACCATAATTTCGTCTAAAAAATAGTAACAGAGTTTAACAATGCGCTGACTCTAACTTAATTTATCCTAAAATTTAAACTATTCAGAACCCTTAGTCGTCGCTTATCCCCTAAAGCCTAAAGCCTCACATGCGAAACCTACTCATTGTTGAATCTGCTGGCAAAATCAAAAAGCTCAAAAGCATCCTCGGATCGGACTGGGATGTGAAGGCTTCGATCGGGCATATCCGCCAACTTGCCAACGATGGGGACGGTTCGTTAGGGTTTGAGCTGGGTTCAAATACGATTGATTGTCGCTACATCCCCCGCGACGATCGTGCTAAACAAACGATCGCGGGACTAATTGCCGCAGCCAAACAAGCAGATCGAGTATTCATCGCTTCAGATCCAGATCGAGAAGGTGAAGTAATTGGTTGGCATATCGCCCAGGTATTAAAACTCAAACAGCCTCAGCGGGTTGTCTATCAAGAGATTACTGAGTCCGCAGTCAAAAAAGCGATCGCTAGTCCTCGATCGCTCGATATGGCTTTGGTAGAAGCGGGGAGGTGTCGTGATTGTCTGGACAAATTGGTGGGCTACAAAGGATCGCCCCTAATCTGGCGACTGAATAACGGTGCTAAAAGCGTCGGACGGGTGCAGTCTGCAACCCTTCACCTAGTTTGCCAACGAGAGCGAGAAATTCAAGCCTTCATCCCCCAAGATTATTGGTCGGTATTTGTAGACTATGCCGAAGGATTCCGTGCTTTCTACAATGGCACGGCTCAAACTGTCTCACCAACCACAGAGGAAGAAACCAGCGACGATGCTGGAGCGACAGAAAAAGTCGCCGAATCGACTCGTGTATTGAGTCAAGCCGAAGCCGAAAGGTTGGTGGAGATTGGCAAATCTCATCCCCATCAAGTTAAATCGATCGAGGGTAAACTCGCTCCCAAAAAGCCACCCGCCCCATTTATCACATCCTCACTTCAGCAAGCCGCAGGAGCGCGATTGAAGTTCAGTCCCGAACATACGATGTCAGTCGCTCAGAAGCTCTATGAAGCGGGGTTAATTACCTATATGCGGACTGATTCAGTCGAACTCAGTCAGGATTTTTGTAAAGCCGCACGGGAATGGCTGATGTCTCATGACAAAGATAATGTACCTAATAAGGTTGCCAAACAGCGTAGTTCCAAAGACGCGCAGGAAGCCCATGAAGCTGTCAGACCGACGGATATTACTAAAGCCTCAAGCGAACTCAAACAGCAGCTCTCAGAGGATGAATTCGCGCTATACCTGATGATTTGGATGCGATCGATCGCTTCTCAATGCAAACCCGCACAGATTCGCAAAACCACGATCGTCACTCAATCTGGCGAGATCCAGTGGCAAGCCAGAGGACAAATGCTCGAATTTGCTGGCTATGCCAAATACTGGAAAGATATCAGCGGTGATGCGGTATTGCCTAGCTTGCATCCAAAACAACCACTTACCGCAAATAACGTCAGTCACGAGCAGAAACAGACCCAACCACCGCCACGTTACAGCGAACCAAAACTCGTTCAATTGATGGAACGTCGCGGCATCGGTCGTCCCTCTACTTATGCCCCAACGATTGCTACGCTCAAGCAGCGTAATTATGTCGAGTTAGTCAAGAGTAAAGTGCAACCGACGACGGTGGGTTTGCAAGTGGATGATTTTCTGATGCAAGCTTTACCAGAATTGATTCAATCGGAATTCACCGCTCAAATGGAAACAGAACTCGATGCAATCTCGAAGGGGAAACAAGAGTGGCAAAGTTATCTGATTGAGTGGAATCAAAGTTATTTCGTGCCAGCATTAAGCAAGGCTACTAAGAATCTGCCAGCACAAGATTATGGATCTTTCCAGGGTAAGCCGCTGGAGAAATCGCGCTCTAAATGTCCGACTTGTAGCAAGCCCATGTCCAAAGTACCTACCAAGAAGGTGAAAAAGGGCTATTTTCTCAAGTGTGAGGATGGCTGTAAAGATCCAGAGGGTAAAGGGTTAGTGCTGTTTTGGTCGGATCGAACGAACGAATGGCAAATTCCGCAGCCTAAAACCGAACAGTCATCGCCATCAAAACTTACGGAACATCCTTGTCCGGTTTGCCAGAAACCGCTGGAAGAATATAGTTACAATAAGGATGGGCAATCCAAGTCGATGTTAAGGTGTTCGGATGCGGCAGCTCGGAGCAAGCCCAAACACAAGGATGTTGCCTATTTTCAGGGCAACCAGGGGCAGTGGTGGAGTCCAAAATTGGGTAATCTTGGTGCAAATGTAGCTTCCTGACAGGCTTAAATGGATGGTAAATAATGGGTAAGAAGAAAGAGTCAAAATCTAATAACTTGAAAAAACCGATCGATTCAGACGATCTCGCCGCATATTTACAAACCAGTGACATCATCGATTGGCAACACCCAGAAATTTTACAACTCGCCCATCATCTGGCTTCACCATCTCAAACTACTGAAGAAATTGCCAAAGCTTGTTTTGAATGGGTACGCGATGAAATTCATCACAGTTGCGACTACCAGATGAATCCGGTTACCTGTCGCGCGTCGGATGTCCTTAAATATCGAACGGGTTACTGCTTTGCTAAAAGCCACTTACTGGCTGCTTTACTGCGTGCTAATCAGATTCCGGCGGGGTTTTGCTATCAACGCTTAACTATTGACGATTCGCCACCATCGAAATTAATTTATAGTAAAATACCTTGTACTTTACATGGTTTGAATGCAATTTTCTTACCAGAAATTGGCTGGTATCGCGTCGATGCGCGGGGGAATAAAGCCGGAATTAACTCTCGATTCACCCCACCGCAAGAGCAATTAGCCTTTGAGATTAAACTGCCGCAAGAAGCAGATTTTACCAATATTTTTGCAGAACCCCTACCCGTGGTAGTAGAAGTTTTACAAACAGCTAAAACCTGGGAAGAAGTACTCGTCGATCTGCCCGATGTGTCCTTAGAAATGTGGCAACAAGAACATCTGGTTGCACGGGCGATCGATTATCGAGTTCGAGCTTTGACTGCTACCGACGAATCGATATTGTGGATGATGCTAATGTATGCCGCGCACGAATCATCGGTCGCAAATGTGCAATCGCATCCCGATCTTTTACACTATGTTAAAGATTGGGGTAGAGCTGGCGATCTGGGTTTTATGGCAATCGACGAAAAACCGCTTGGTGCGGCTTGGTTGCGATTATTTCCGAGTGACGATCGCGGATTTGGTTATCTGGGAGAGGACATTCCCGAATTAGCCATTGCCGTATTACCAGATTATCGAAATCGGGGAATTGGGACGAAATTATTAATGCAAATAATTGCCGTAGCTGGAGAGATTTTTCCAGCCATATCCCTAAGCGTACGAGCGCACTCTCAGGCGATCTCACTATACGAACGAGTCGGGTTTGTGAAAGTCGATGGCAGCGAAATTGTCAATCGGACTGGGGGCGGTTCATTCAATATGATTTATAAGTACTCCTGAAATAATCATTTCTCGATGATTGGTTTACAATTAATAGGAGAACTCAATCGAATTGAGAATTCAAACTCATCCCATTTTACAATTCCCTTGACTATTTATTTCTATACCGATCGCGAACCACTATACGGCTGCTTCTCCAACTTTTCCAAGCATGGATTCGTGATGGATAAATTATGGTGGAACACCACCGAACACTACTTTCAAGCCCAGAAATTTATCAACACCCCCTATCTCGAACAAATTCGATCGGTAAATACGCCCAACGATGCTGCTAAAATGGGTCGCAAAAGGACTTTACCATTACGCCCCGATTGGGAAAGCGTCAAAGACGAAATCATGCTCCGCGCCGTGCTGTGTAAATTTCAAATTCACATAGATATTCGTGAAATTTTACTCGGCACTGGCGATGAAGAAATCATCGAAAATGCTCCCAATGACTATTATTGGGGCTGCGGTAAAGATGGTACGGGCAAAAATCAACTCGGCTTGACTTTAATGCAGGTCAGAGGGATATTAAGGGAGAATTCGTAATTTTTTACTGATAATTCACATGATTAAATCCTGGCTGGTAATTGGGATCGTGGCGGTAGTAGTTGCGATCGGGCTGGGGAGACTAAATACACCGGAAGGATATCGCTGGTTCAATCGCCAACGTCGCCCCAACTGGCTGACATTTGAGGGGCTGATTCCGGTAATTTGGACGGCGATTTTAATTTGCGGCGTGTGGTCGGCCTATAATGTGTGGGAAGCAGCACCAGTTAAAAATCCACCCTGGGGATTGATGGCTGTATATCTGCTGCTAGAGGTGGCAATTATGCTCTACACGCCCTCAATGTTTTGGTTTAAGAATCTGCGCGCCGGAACGATCGTCGGTGCGGTAGGCTGGGTTATCGGTGTCATTCTGGCAATTTTAGTATTCCCGGTTTCGAGCATGGCAACGATCTTGTTAATTCCCTATCTGCTCTGGAGTCCGATCGGTACCTATGTCACCTGGGTAATGGAAGGGTTGAATTAGGGGATAGGGGATAGGGGATAGGGAATAGGGAATATGCCCAAAATCCTACACTAATTCTGCCAGAATTTTCGTCACTTCGCCCTGATGATGCCGCCTGTTATCGTCGTACCGCGTCAACGTATTCAAATCCGCATGACGGCTCAACTTTTGCACCCGCCGCGTATCCCCATTCGTTGCATCCAAAGCCGCCGTAATCGCACTGTGACGGACGCGGTGCGGACTCATCACCTTGTATATCCCCGCTGCTGCACTCGTCTCTCTGACGAGATTATAGATCGCATTCCCACTCAATCGATGCCCCTTCGTCGCCCGATCGAGCGTACAAAATAACGGCTCGCTGGCTTTACATTTCCCCCGCAATTCCAACCACGCCTGAATCGCCTGTACCGACTGACGGCTCAGATCGACGGATTCCCGCTGCACCTTCCCCTTCCCAATAATCCACAACTTACTCCCCTGCGGATCGAAATCCTTGACATTCGCCTGACACAATTCCGCCCGCCGCAGCGCGTTATCCCACAATAATCGCAGGATCGCATAATCCCGCACCCCTTTAACAGTATCGCGATCGCACATCCCGATCGTCAACTGATACTCCGTCGGATTCACCCCCGAAGTATCCCGATAATTCTCCACCCGCACCCCTTCGACATCCGCCAGATCGTAGTGACATTGCCCCACTTTGCGCGCATAACCCACCAAACTTTTAATCGCCGCCAGTCGGGTATTTATAGTCGAAGGAGCCAACCCGCGATCGGTTAAGATCCGGCGATACCTCAATACTAACGTCATCGCCTGATAGCGATCGAGTGCCAAAAATTCCCCAACTAATGCTGGTGTCGGTGCAGCCTGAGCTACCTGCATGAAAAAGTCTACCAATGCCTTAGTATACGTCCGCCGCGTATTCGGCGACCTGCGATCGGCGATTAGTTCCTGTAGCAAGTCCCGCTGGGCGATATCTTGCAGGGATAAGGGTGATGCAGCGATGGTAGAGAGTAATGTCAAGGTAATTAATTCTCACCTTTGAGTAATCGGGTTGCCCTCAATCTTACCCGAATACTTTGCCTGCGATCGATCTCCAGTTCGGGATTTATTGAGTAATAGACTTCGTTTTGAGATCTGAATCCCCCAACCCCCTTAAAAAGGGGGCTTTAAAGTCCCCCTTTTTAAGGGGGATTTAGGGGGATTTAGATCTACGATCCACATCAAAAGACCTGTTCAGACATCCTCTAAAGTTAATCTAGAGCCAACAGTCTTGCTTGGAGCATAACAATCGATCGCAGGCTAAAAACAGTACCATCATCCGTTTCAGTCCGCTCGACTAATCCCCGTCTACCCAATGACACGATCGCATTCCCTACATCTGCTGGCGATCTATTTAGTGACTCGATAATTCTAGATATATTTATTGGTACAGTCTCACTAGCTAACAAGCGAATTACTTCTCGTTCTGCTGGTGATAATCGATCGAATTGATGAGTCAGCAGCGATCCGATCTCTTCAGTCAGGAATAACTCTTCATATTTACAGAATTCACCAACCTTACCACCAAATAACTTGTTAATCGCGATCGCTACCGATTGTAGATAAGCCGGATTTCCACCTAAATACTCGATCGCATAATCCCATCGCTCCTCATCACTCAATCCCTTCTCTCTAAATATTTCACTACCACCATCACCCAATCCGCCCAGTGGCAAAGAATGAATCGAGCTATTATTACTAACCGATCCAGTCATTTCACTCGGCTCCTCCCGACTCAGCAGCAATATACAGCTTTGATGATTTGTCTCCCAAATTCGCCTAAATAAATCTCGGTACTCTCGATATTCTTCCGTATAATTACCTGCTAATTCACCGCTGCTAAAGAGTCGGTCGAGATCGTCTAAAACTATCAAACAGCGATGCTCTCGAAAATGTTCCAGTAGTAGAGATAACCTAGCTTCTAAATCTAATGGTGGTTCAGGTAAAGCCGCGATATTGAGTGACGCGATGAGATTGCGATCGATAAATTCCACCACAGAACGCTGACAGCCTAAACTCTGCCAAACGATCTCATCAAAATCACCCTTAATCTCTTCTACTAATTGTCTGGCTAGAGCAGTTTTACCAATACCAGCAGTACCAGAGATGACGATCGATCGACATTTTTCTGTGAGTATCCAGTTTTTGAGCGAGTCTAGCTCTTGAGTTCGATCGTAGATAGGTACGAGATCGGGAATGGTTTTTAAATACTGTGGGGTATTCGATAAATTTATCTGTTTGTAATGAGGATCTAATTGATTATGAATAGTGATATCTGAACAAACATTCAATGGGTTAATTTGCTGGACAAACCCTGTTGAAGACTCAATTTCCGAGTGATACCTTTCTATTGCAGATTTAAAATTTGCCTTACTAACTTTTTCATCCAAAGCATCGGAAATTGCTTTCCACAAATTAGCAGCAATCTCACCCACATGCGCCTCAGTACATGATGGAGTATGTTCCTTTCCTATATCTTTGTAATTTTTACCTTCATAGACACCCTCAACAATCGATCTTTCCAAGTCATTCAGGTGTTTCTTTCTTGCCGAAAATACCAGATTGTCAGCTACTTTCAGAACTTTAGTGACATTCATGTTAAGTTGTATTGCCATTTTGCCAATTATAACCTAGCTCATCCAATTTTTTCTAAGTTTGTCCAATGATTTTAAAGAAAATTGAGCATGATTTGTTACAGGCACCTAGTTTTGCCAGTGGGCAACTACTGAGATAGTGGACTAACATGTAGTGAGCATCGATATCTGTAATTAATACTAATTCGATTGCGATCGAGCTAACTGTTGGTAATAGGAGAACTCACGATGACTGTACTCGCCGTAAATGGACAAGCAACAGATTTATCTAGTAAGCAAGATTCCCGATTCAGTAATGTTGACGCGCTCATCATCAAGGTAACAAAACGCTGTAACTTAGATTGTGAGTATTGCTATGAAAACATCACCAAAAGCGGTGATGTTTTCATAGCAACTTTCCAAGAGATTGCTGAGAAGGCTTTTTATAGTTCTAGCAAAAACACAATTGAGTTTATATTTCATGGTGGGGAGCCAACCTTATTACCCGATAGCTGGTATACAGAGGCTTTCCAAATCTGTCAAACACTTGAAGGATCGACAGGTAAAAAAGCAAGTCTGAGTATTCAGACAAATCTTACACATCTAACCGATCGAAAATTAGAACTCTTTAGAGATAATAAAGTAAGTGTCGGAGCTAGCCTAGACGGTTCTGCTACTTTAATTGCCTCAATGCGTCCTGGTGCCGAACGAGTAATCAAAAATTTCTTAAAGGCTAGAGAAAATGGCTTGAGAATCGGTGTACTCATGACCATTAACCACTCCAACTTTGATAAATTCAAGGAAAGTACTGAGTGGCTATTTGATGAGATGGACGTTAAAGATTTTAAGGCTAATGTCGTCTATTCAGTCGGCGCAGGCTCTAACATTCCAGATTTGAAGCCAGAACAAATTTTTCAGGCACACAAAGCGATTACTGACTACATGATCGAGTCCAGAGGACAAGGAATTATAGAACATAATCTAATTGAGCAGATCGATTGGTTTTGTCGAGAAAATTCTCATGAAACCAAGTCATTATGCGGTGCTAGAAAATGTGGAGCAGGAAGCCGAGTACTAGGCATAACCTCAGATGGCAATTTATTACCATGTGGACGGTTTAAATGGGATGATTCAGATTATTTTCTAGGCGATTTAGCCAACTTTAGCGAATTCGAGGAATTCGAGCGAAAAGTTGATGATTTCCATGCACTCAATCCTGAAAACTGGTTTAACTGTAATGATTGCTCGGCAAGGAAGATTTGTGGATTCGGCTGTCAAGCATTTATATCTAGATCGAACTCTCGTGCTAACGTAGAATGTTTGAGTACTAAAATGCTCTACAACTACTTTTTAGAAAGAGAATCGGATATATTCGCACTCCATCAAGCTCTTGTTGATAAAAATTATTTGATGTTAGACTCTTACGATGATAGCAGATATGGAGACGGAGCGAAAGAACCATATCGTGATACGTACGAAGACAAGTATCGTGATGGAAAATAACTAGATATGTTTATTCATGAACATCTTAGACAGTCTAAGATGTTCATGATTTTTATTTGAGAGAATACCTATAATGGAATTGAATCTACTTTTTGATGACATCATAAATTTAGAAAAAGAGAACTTAACATACGCAGACAGATGTTTTTGTCAAGAGTATGATGAGATTTCTTCAAGAAAGAGATTGACTGATGAACATAAAGATGAAGATTTAATTGTCTATTGCTATAGAAGTCAAATATTGCTTGCTTTTGTGAGATTTAGCCTGAAAGACAAAAAACTTATTGTCATATCACTCCAAATTAAAAAGGGGTGTGAATATATTTTCCGCACCCTAATCAAAGATACTTGTAGTCGGCTTGAAAATTTAGAGTTTGATACTGTTGAAGGGGACGCATACAAAAATAATATTTTGGCAATAGCATTACATAGAAAACTAGGTCTTTGTCATTCTCGAAATTCAGAAGACAAGCTTGGCTTTCTAGTTTCAAAAGAACAATTCATAATATCACTGAGAGGATACACCAAGCTATGATTTATTTGTCTTTTTTATATAAATTAAAATTATAATAACTATGTCTGAAAATTTTGCAGTAACTTTAAGAATTTTTGTGATGCTGGCACTTGTTGTCTATCACCTATCTAACATCTTATTCTCGAATGTAATGTCTAATTATAGCACCACTAATTTAAGTGCTGACGTAGATATTTTAAAAGTGATCTTTCAGATATCAACTGCTTTGGCAGCAGCATCTTTTATTTGCGATCGAGAAGATATCGCCAATCTTTATTATAATTTGTCAGGCAAGAAATTTTTAGGTGGTAAATACACTGGTCAATTAGTTAAAACTTTCCGTCCAAAAAGACTCAAGTCTGATAAGAATATAATCTCAAACGAAGATAATTTCTTGAGTCACCCTGACAACACTATAAATTTTACGATAGAACACACTATCTTTAAACTAAAAATTACTGGAGATTGTCTGAATTCTGAATTTACTAGTTCTTTTGATGGCTCATTCTTCAATTTTTTTTGTAGCTATTACTACTTTGGAGTATTCGTACAAAATAGAACTCAAGATATTGGAACCATAAGGCTAAAATTCATTGAAAACGATCGCCTAAAAGGAGCTTTTTGGTATTCAAATCATGAGCAAGAAGAATATTGGATTTATGATATAACGGCTGAGAAGATAAAAGAAACAGAGAAAATTGAAAGCTTATCTTCGTAGTAGTGGCGTGACCAGATAAAAATGTGGGCATTTAGAACTCTGAAAAATACAATCAGTAATATTTTTAGCGATCGCGTTACCCACAATTTTAGTATGGTCGTCCCAGTAAGGTAGGCAGTGCCCACCGCTTATATTTTAGCTAATTTCTAGACCTATATTCACATACTTTGTGCTGTTTCTACTCGATCTGTTGTTACTAAAACATGAGAGTAATAAGCTTGAATCTTTTGGAAGCATAACCAATCGCGGCAAATGTTATGCTAGAGTCATGGGCAAAGGCAATTGAGAACGGACAATCGAATCTAGAAGCTGCCAATGCGAGTATTCAAGAGATTAAAAGAGGTTGGAACTTGTCATGACTGATTCTCCAAACACGAGGCTACACCAACAATATCCCTATCCCGATGAAGAAACGAGAAAAAATTGTCTCGACAAGTTGCGAGAGAGTAATCGTCAGCTAGAGCTATATAATTTGTTCTTAGATGATGCAATCTCTCAAATCGATCTGGAACTACGCCAACACAAACGAGAAAGATTATTGCAGAGAGTCCAATCTAACCAATAAATAGAGGTATGTCTTTTCGATCGATATAGCTACTTAACAATGGCGATCGAACAATATACTTGGGGCACAATGGATTAACTATTTTTTTGCTTTTGCTTAATGCGTTCTAACTTTTGCTGCCGAATTAGTTCATCACATTTAGCTACTAACTCTTCGAGCTGAAGGTCTACTTCCTCAAAAGCAAGGCGAGCGCGGCGCAAATTTCCGATTAGTCGGTGATCTAGTTCTGGATCTGACATAATTTGTTGATTATTCACGATCGTTCCCCCTCTTGTCTAAATATCTGCTACAACTACAACAATACTAGCGTCTCACTTGATTCATTTGTGAGATTTTTATCTTGGATATGTAGTGTAACCTTGGCATCTAGTCGCTTGAGGAAATTAATTAATTTACCATCACTAAAACGTTGAAACTCACCATAATGGTTTTTAGTTGTGATTTAGATGTCATTACGCAAAACTCAGGATATCGATCGATAATTTTCCCGTCATTTAATATGATAATATACTTGCACGATTCTTACCAGTTAAGCATTATGAGAGCTTTAAGACCAATCTTTTCGTTGGCGTAGCCTACCGGAGGTAATCGCCAGAACGGGAGCATTATAGATAAATTAGCATAGCAGGTTCGGTAGAATCTGGAGTAATACAACCTTATAAGTTGGCACCTGGGCATCTATCACCTGTCTTACACCGCAGCAGAATCAGAAAAGACGTACGATCTCATGAACACCAGCCTCAAACCAGGAATTTGCTATCGCAACGCTACGCGAACGCAAACTCCCATCTACAATGGATCTCTCCATTCTTAACGCTCTTTGGAGTAACGAGTAAATATGCCGCGATAATATAGGGATAATTTGCTGGTTTTCGCTCGCTCATTATTGTTAACTATCGACAATTAAGGAAAGCAGACTCGATCGCGATCGTAAAGATTGATAGTCCCAGTAGTGGCTCGACACGCTTAAAATTGTGGGTAAGAGTTAGCGATCGCCACTATAAGTAACCCCAATATCAAGTATAGAATAGAACTCACATCGGAGCAGCGAGAGGAGCTGATAGAAATTAGCAAAAATGGCAAAAAAACGGCAAAGCAAGTGAATCACGCCAACGTGCTATTAATGGCAGATGATAATGCAGTAGCAGGAAGATGGCGAGATGAAGATATCAGCCAAGCTTTAAACATGCATATCAATACAGTTGCTTCAATTAGAAAGAAATTTGTACTCGAAGGAGTTAAGCCAGCATTACAGAGAAAATATCGAGAAACACCACAGGAAGATTATCATTATGAGCGCAATGGTGTTGAATCAATATTTATGTTTGTCGATCCGATCGCTGGATGGAGAAGAGTGAGCAATCGTCCGCAGAGAACGCTGGTTTGATTGGGCTGAAGAAATCAAACAATTACTAGATGAAGATTATCCAGAAGCACCAATGATTAAACTAGTTTGTGATAATTTGAATACGCATCATATTGGTTCTTTATATTATGCCTCTCCTGCCGAACCCGAAGGGCTAAACATTGCTGAAACTGAACTGATTCGTTCGCGGAGCGTCTCCGACTGGAGAATCGAGAATACCATCTTTACACAACTGTTGATAATGCCAGAATACTGTTGAATAGGGGGGCAAATCTCTAGGCAAGTCACCCCAATTACAACCATTCTTGAGTTGATAGAATATCCCATTCAGAAGTTGCCGCTTTGCCCACACAGGAGGTCTGGTTTTTTTCTTCTGTGGCAGTAATGGCTCGATTATTTCCCACTGTTTATCAGTCAGATCGCTTGAATATCCCATGATTAGCCCTTTCCTGCTCGGATTTACCTATCTTGTTGATTTTACTCGATCGCCCTAAAAAGATCTCCAATGGGTTCTATAAGGTTGCCACGCTTGCGCCGAAGGAAAG
>NZ_JANPLS010000301.1:0-10884 GCF_031422475.1 Chamaesiphon sp. VAR_48_metabat_403 | reverse complement strand
CTCATGTCAAGTTCTATTGTTGAAATCTTATCGGCTGATGAAATCCGCAGAACGATCGTGAGATTGGCTTCAGAAATTGACGAACGCTGTCGGGATTTGTCGCAGATTGTATTAGTAGGCATTCAAACCAAAGGTGTTCCGCTAGCAAAAATGTTAGCCAAACAAATCGAAATATTAGAAGGGGTAAAGATTCCCGTGGCGACTCTAGATATTACTTTTTACCGCGACGATCTCGATTCGATCGCCGTGCGAACTCCAGGTAAAACCAATATTCCGGTAGACTTGAATGGTAAGACGGTTATCTTAGTAGATGATGTTATCTATCAGGGTCGCACCATCCGCGCTGCACTCAACGCAGTTAATGAGTATGGTAGACCCAAACATATTTTACTCGCAGTTTTAGTCGATCGCGGTCATCGGCAAGTACCAATTCATCCAGATTTTTGCGGGAAGAAATTGCCCACCGCTCGCGAGGAAAAAGTTAAGGTTTATTTTCAAGAACCCGACGGGCGGGACGCTGTAGAATTAATTCGCGCAACTAGTTAGCAACTCCTCGTCATCGTTACAACCAGATCGTTACTTTTTCCCCAGTCTCCTTTGTCCCCCAGTCTCCCCGCTCCTATCTAATTAACATTGAAATCAAACCTTGTTGTCCGACTAAAATTTCTCGAATCAAACTGATAATTCCCACCCAGACAATTGGCGTAATATCGACTCCACCAATGGGGGGAATTAGTTTGCGAGAAGGGGCTAAAAATGGCTCTGTCGGTGCGATAACCAGGCTAAATGGCATTTTTTGACTCTCAACCTGCGGATACCACGTCAGCACGATCCGGAAGATAAATAAGACTGTCATAATTACCAAAATAATAGTGACACCAATATTGAGGATATTAAGTAACTGAAGATTATTTGCACTCATAGTTGGGAGGGGGGAGCGGGGCGATGGGAGAGTAAGAAGTAAGGACTAGGAAGATTAAAACTCTAATCTCACTATCGACTATCCACTAAATCTAGGCAAAAACTCGATGTTGGAGCGAGGGCATTTGAGCGCGGGCGCGGGCGAGACGCTTGGGATCGATTTCGGCGATCGCGATACCGGGAAGGTCGCCAGCATCGGCTAGAATGACTCCCCAAGGGCCGATAATCATCGCATGTCCGTGAGTTTGGCGCATGGCGTAGTGGTTGCCAGTTTGAGCGGGAGCGATGACGTAGCAGGTATTTTCGATCGCGCGAGCTTGCAGTAAAACTTGCCAGTGATCTTTACCAGTGTAGGCGGTAAATGCTGCCGGGACGAATAAAACATCCGCGCCTAATTTAGAGAGATGGCGATACAATTCTGGAAAGCGGACATCGTAGCAGACAGATAAGCCAATCCCGCCTAATTGGGGCGAGTGGTAGACATCGGGGAGTTTCATGCCTGCCATGACGGTGCTAGATTCCTGATAGGTGTTGCCATCAGGGAGATCCACATCAAATAAATGTGCCTTCTCGTATCTACTGAGTTCTTCACCGCTGGGGCCGACTAACAGTGCGGTATTATAAACCTTACCCCGATCGCCGACTGGGACGGGAAAACCACCACCCACGATCGTGACTTGATACTTTTGGGCGGTGGTTTTGAGGAATTTTTCAGTTTGAGTCGCGATCGAATCAGCTTGAGCGATCTTATCTTCCTCAGTCCCCAAAAAAGCAAAATTTTCTGGCAACCCGATTAACTCAGCACCTCGACGAACGGCTAATTCGATTAGTTCTTCAGCCGTAGCGAGATTTTTAGCCAGATCCGGCAGGCTCGTCATTTGAACGGCAGCAGCAAGGTAGGATTTCATGAGTGAGGAAAATAGTGAGGTGAGTGAATGTGATGATGTGGGTATAGACTAGCCACTGCTGACTAGTCGCCGTTGCTTTAGATGATTTTGGTAAATTTCAGTCCAAAGAACAGACCCATCGCAATGCCGAACATGATACCGATAAAACCGAGATAAGCGATCGCGCCAGACATATATTTACTTATTTTTAGGTTACGTACATACTATTAAATCATTGACTGGAGTTTAGAGGGTAGAGGAGACTAGATTCTCGTGCCATAACGCCAAAAAGCTCTGCTAAAGAAGGCGCGGTATCTTTGCTCTGGACATCTACAATCTAAATATACGTTCAAACTTACCGCTCATGGAATCGATTCAAGTCGCGCTAGCTGAAAACGCCTACGAAATCTCGATCGCGCCGGGAAATCTCGATCGGCTGGGGGCAAAATGTCGGGATCTGAAACTTGGCAATAAAGTGATGGTGGTTTCTAACCCCACCGTGTTTGCACTCTACGGACAACGGACGATTTCCGCACTCCAACAAGCCGACTTTGAAGTATCCTACTGCGAACTTCCCGACGGCGAACGTTATAAAACGCTCGACTCGATCGCCCACATCTACGATCTCGCCCTGGAGCATGGGCTAGAACGCTCCTCAACCCTGGTTGCTTTGGGCGGGGGGGTGATTGGAGATATGACTGGGTTTGCAGCCGCTACATGGCTGCGGGGCATTGCCGTGGTGCAGGTACCGACGACTTTACTCGCAATGGTCGATTCGTCGATTGGGGGTAAAACTGGTGTCAACCATCCCCATGGCAAAAATCTGATCGGTGCGTTTCATCAGCCGCGTTTGGTGCTAACCGATCCCGATGTGCTGGTTACTTTGCCCGCGCGCGAATTTCGAGCGGGAATGGCCGAAGCAATTAAGTATGCCATTATCGGCGACCCCGAATTATTCGATTTGCTCGAACGCGCCGATGGACTCCAGCAAAACCAGATCGACCCCGAATTGCTAGCTACTATTCTAACGCGATCGGCTCGTGCTAAAGCCGAAGTAGTGAGCAAAGACGAGCACGAACTGACAGGATTGCGCGCGACCCTAAATTACGGTCATACGATCGGACACGCGATCGAAAACGTGACAGAATATACAATAAATCATGGCGAAGCTGTAGCACTTGGCATGTCCGCCGCCGGACAAATTGCCGTCAAACTGCAACTGTGGACGCAACAAGAAGCACAGCGTCAGGATCGGGTTATTCATAAAGCAGATTTAGCGATCGAACTACCACCAGCTATCGATTTAGAGCAAATTGTCAAAACGCTCAAATCTGATAAAAAAGTTAAGGCAGGCAAGGGTGTATTCATCCTACCCAGTAAAATTGGTAGTACTCGCACGATCGCTTATGAAGTGTTAAATCCGACTGAAGATCTGGTGTCGGATGCGCTAATTAAGCAGGTTTTAACAGCTATGTTGCCGATTGCAAGTAGTTAGATTCCAGTTATTGTTAATTTTAATTAGGATAAAGTGCGATTGGGCAAAGCCCACACTGTGCCTAACGGCAGGCTGGTGCCAACGCGAACGAGTTAAGTCTTCACCGCTAATATCAGCCACCATCTACTGAATCTACCGCCACGGATTTTGAACTATCTCACTCGCTTGACTAATCTTTCCGCGCACATCCCAGAACACCTGCGATCTGTATGGCGGTGGTTTCCTGGGCCAATTGCCGCAGCGGTCGCAATTGGCTTGGTACAACTAAGTGCGACGGCACCAGCCGAAGATTTTGCTTATAATCGACTGACCGAATTGCGAGGAGAACGGGCTTGGGACGATCGGATCGTGGTGGTAGAAATTGATGATGAAAGTATCGATAAATTTAGAGATTTACCAAATAATCGATCGTACTATGCCAAGCTAGTTAAAATTCTAACTAAGTACAATGCTAGTACGATCGCCTTCGAGCAGGTTTTTAACGATATCACACCCAATGACAATGAGTTTATTAAAGCAATTAATAACCATAAAGCGGTAATTCTCGCTCAAAGTTGGGATCGCAGAAATAATCCGATCGTCCCGACGCGGCGATTGAAAGCCGCTGCTCCCGCAGTCGGTCATATCGATGTCATTAAAAGTTACGATGGCGTAGTTAGGCAGATTCCATCTTATAAAAATCGGGTTTATTCACTCGCGTGGATGGCGGTAGAAGGGCACAATCTCAGCAACGATCCCGAAATCAAACGTCCGCCGAATGAGGGGAAGTTCTGGATTAATTGGCCGGGTAAAGTTGCCAGATCCAATCATTATACTTTCAGTTCGATTTTAGATCCTCAAACCGATCGCGAACAGCAACGACAGGAAAAAGGATTTAATAACAAAATCGTCTTAGTTGGCATTACGGGTAGTAATGCCAAGCGGATCGAAACACCATTCGATCGATCTGAAGGAGCGGCGAGTATTTATCTTCATGCCGCAGTGGTAGATAATTTGCTCCAACGCACACAATTACAACTTATCCCCGATAGCTGGCTGTTGCTAGTATTTTTCGGCATCAGTCCGCTGTTGAGTTATCAGCTCAGTCGGCTCACCCACGGTCAGCGATTGTTGGCATTATTAGGATTGAGTAGTAGTTGGATCGCGATCGTCACAGTCGCTTTAGCCAACAATTATTGGCTGCCAGTTGCCGCACCGCTAACGCTGATTTTACTCACTTCTGTCGGTGTCGCTTATTGCGAACGGCTCTATACAGATTATTTGGTCAAGCGCGAAATCGACAGGCTGTGGCAAACCCATCAAATCAATTTGGTCGCGCACACACCGCGCCCTGGCGACCGCCAACTTTTGCCACCGATTCCAGTTGGTAAAGTTGCCAAATTAGCGACCCTAGCGGCTGAATTAGGCCGCGCCCAATCTGCCCAAACTGCGATCGCCAACAGCTTATCGATGGGCTTATTAGCAACAGAATTAGACGGCACAGTGTGGTTTTGTAATTCAGTCGCATCGCAATTATTAAATGTTAATATCGGCGATAAAATCGCTCACTGCTTAGTACCAAGCTGGTTTAGCGATCGCGAGTGGCAAGATCGGTTAGTCGATCTGCATAATTACCAAAGTCTACCTGCCAAAGAAGTCAAGCACAATGATAAATTTTTTACGCTGAGATTGGAAGCACTATTCAATTGGCAAGAGATTCAAAGAGAGATTATCGATGGCAAGAAAATGAAAGATATTGCCGTCGTCTCTGGATTTCTAATCGCGATCGAAGATATCACCACCTCGAAGCAACTTCAGTCATTATTAATCGAGCGCGAACGGCACTCTCGTCAAGAGTTAACTAAAGAAAATATCGCCCTCGAAAAAGCCCGTCAACTCGCCGAATCTGCGGGCAAAATGAAGAGCGCGTTCTTGGCAAACATGAGCCACGAAATTCGGACACCGATGAATGGCATTATCAGTTTTACCGAAATTTTATTAGATACTAAACTCAATGAAGAACAGCGCAGCTTTGTCGAAACAATTCGCGGTAGCTCGGATAACTTATTAAATATCATCAACGAAATTCTCGACTTTTCTAAAATCGAAGCCGGAGAACTGCACCTTGAAGAAATTAACTTCAATCTCGTCGAAACAGTCGAACAAACCATCGACGTGCTCGCTAATAATGCCTACTCCAAAGGCATCGAATTAAGCTGTCGGATCGAACCGACGATCGCCAAAAACTTACAAGGCGATCCGACTAGATTAGGTCAAATTTTAACCAACCTGATCGGGAATGCCATCAAATTTACCGATCGCGGCGGTGTCTCGATCGATATTAGCGCGATTGCCACCACCGATCGGCAAATCACCCTCTACTTCCAAGTTCAAGATACAGGCATCGGCATCGCGCCAGACAGTCAAGACAAAATTTTTCAATCCTTCTCGCAGGCTGATTCCTCCACCACGCGCCAATATGGCGGTACCGGATTGGGATTGGCAATTTCCAAACGCTTAATCGAAATGATGGGCGGCGAAATTGGCGTAATCAGTGCGCCCTCCGCAGGTTCGATCTTTTGGTTTACCCTGACTTGCTCCTGCGCCAGCCTCACCCCAGAAGTCAGCGACGAATTGCGACAGTCGCGCCAACTCGCCGAAAGCCTAGACGGACAACGCTTGCTCATTGCTGGCAATTGGGATCACAGCCGTCATGCCATTTGTTCTGCGGCTGAATATTATGGCGCGATCGCTACCACCACGACAACTAGCACCGCAGCCATGAATCTGCTCCTAGCTGCTGCTGTCGTGGGCAAACCTTTTCAGACCCTCATTACCGATTTAACCTTCCCCGACAGCCGCAATAGCACCCTCCCAGAGCAGATCGGGCACTATCCAGAACTGGCAAATTTGCGGATAATTACCACGATCGCCTTTCATGAATACGATCGTGCCTCCCAGCTTCAAAAACGCGGCGCGATTTCTAGCTACGCCTTCAAGCCAGCCAAGCCGACGAGCTTACTCGGTAAATGTATCGAGTCTGGGGAACCCATCGCTCTACCCCACAAAGCCTTTGAGTATATTACCGATCCCAAACCACCCCAGCCGCAGATCGCTACTACAGCAGCCAGCTCACACCTGCGAATTTTGGTAGCCGAAGATAATAAAGTCAATCAAAAAGTCGCCCTCAACCAGCTCAAAAACTTAGGTTACATTGCCGATCTCGCCTGCGATGGCGAAGAAGTGCTCGCTAAAATTGCCGATCGAGACTACGATGTAATTCTAATGGATTGCCACATGCCGCGCCTCGATGGTTATGCGGCGACTAAAGAAATTCGGATTCGCGAAGGCAAACTACGTCATACGGCGATCGTCGCCCTCACCGCCAGCGCGATGAAAGAAGATCGCGAATTGGCAATGTTAGCCGGGATGGATGACTTTTTATCTAAACCCGTTCGTAAAGACGAACTAGCGGCTAAACTCGCTCAGTGGACACCATCGCCTAGCAGCAACGATTCGATCGTCACTATCGATGTAGAAGATCCCAGTCAGTCGCTCTCTAGCAGTAACGATCCGCCAGAGGCGATGCTCAACGGGAGAGGCTACGCGAACGAAATCGCCCCGATTCCCAAATTATCGATAGATCTGGAATATCTGCATCGAATCTCCGAAGGCGATCCCGAATTCGAGCGGAAGATCCTGCAAGTTTTTGTCGAAAATACTCAAGAGCAACTCCGACTGATTCATATTGCGATCGCCAATGGCGATATCGCCAAAATTGAAAGTCTCCTCCATACGATTAAAGGAGCCAGCGCAAATGTCGGTGCTGTGGCGATCGAGCAACTAGCAATTCAACTAGATAAAATGCTGGCGATCGACAATTACAATCCGCAAAATTTATCCGCTCAAACAAATATCTATCCTCTCCTTCACGAGATTGAATATCTCACCCAAGCCATCTCCCAAATGCACGAGCCACAAATTCATCTGGGGTAGATGGGAGCGGGGCGACGGGGAGCGAAAAGTGCGTTCTTGGGGCGCGAAGCTCTAGGGGGGAAGCTTCCCAAGCGAGCTTTTCGGGGGAAGCTTCCCCCGAAAACGTCGCGCCCCAAAACGTCGCTTGTTCCCCCTGTCTTGTCTTGTCGTTTTCTTATTCGGGGGTAACCCCCTAATAAAAACGCCGCTGTCTCGCCTTTTTTGACGGGGAACCCGTCCAAAGGCGAGCCGCAAGTAAAGCACCTTTTCAAGAGAGACGGGGAGAGAAAACTTGGAACGTATTTCCAGCATTCAATCACAGATGCTATCTAATAACCCATATCTCTCAACTCCCAGATCCCATCTCCCATCTCCTACCTTAATAAGCGCAAACCGCTTAATGTGACTAATACCGTCGAGCCTTCGTGCCCGAAAACGCCCAACGGCATATCGATTTCGCCCAGAAAATTGCTGACTAATAACAGCAAAATACAAGCGAGAGCGAAGGTAATATTTTGGTTGATAATCCGTTGAGTGCGCCTGCCTAATTCGATCGCGCGATCTAACTTATCGAGCGATTCGCTCATTAACACCACATCGGCGGTTTCCAGAGCCACATCGCTACCAGAACCGCCCATTGCAATCCCGACTGTTGCCGCTGCTAGCGCGGGTGCGTCGTTAATGCCATCGCCTACCATCGCTACGTGCTGATATTGTGACTGTAATTGCGCGACGATATTTACCTTATCTTCTGGTAATAATTCTGCATGTACCTGCGTAATTCCCAATTGCTGCGCGATCGCCTGCGCGCTTTCGGCTCCATCGCCAGTGAGAATAATTTGGGCGATGCCCAGTCGGTTCAACCTGTTGACTAATGCTACGGCTTCTGGGCGAAGGGTATCTGCTAAGGCGATCGCCCCTACCAATTCATCTTCAATTGCCACCCAGACGATCGTCTTCCCCGCAGCGGCTAAATCGGCGATGGTGGCTTGGTGCGTATTAATTTCGGCTCGAACTGCATCCGACATCAACCGCGCCTTCCCGACGAAAATTGCCCGCTCTCCGAGCGTGCCCTTAATTCCGACTCCTGGCACGGCGGTAATTTCGGTGGCGGTATTAACTGCCAAATTTTGCTCCCTGACTGCGGTGGCGATCGCGCGTCCGATCGGATGTTCGGAGCTGTTTTCGATCGCGGCGGCTAGTTGTAAAATCGCTTGCGGATCGTGGATGCTGCCCACTGGGATAACTTCGACGACGGCTAATTTCCCCGTCGTCAGCGTACCAGTTTTATCGAAAGCAACTGCCTTAATTTGCCCGATCGCTTCGAGCGTATTGCCACCTTTAAATAAAATCCCCTGTCTGGCACCATTAGCAATTCCCGATAGTAATGTTGGCATAATCGCCGCCATTAACGCACAGGGCGAGGCTACCACCAAAAAAATTAGCGCGCGATAAATCGTCGTTTCCCAGCTCCACTGCCATAAAAATGGTGGCAAAGTGGCGAGTAAGATCCCAAAAATAACGATCGCCTTAGCATAACCCCGCTCGAATTTTTCGATAAAGGCTTGAGAAGCGGGGGTGGCGGTTTGAGCCTGTTGTACTAATGTAATAATCCGCTGAATCAGACGGCTGGCTGGCGGCTGATGAACTTCGAGCGTCAGGGCACCATTCCCATTAATCGTACCACCAAAGACTTCATCGCCGATCTCGGTGGCTACTGGCAGCGATTCCCCCGTAATTGCCGATCGATCGATACTACTCGCGCCAGCAATAACGATCGCATCAGTCGGAATTAATTCCCCCGGTTTCACTAATAAAATATCTCCAACTTGCAGCCGATCGATCGGCGTTTCGCGCTCCATCCCACCCACGATCGCCCGCGCTACATCTGGCGTTAAACTCATGAGACTGCGGATGCTCCGTTCCGTACGCGCCATTGCATAACCTTCTAAGGCTCCGCTAATCGCAAAAATCAAAATTAACACCGCACCATCGATAATTAACTCATATTTTTGTTGCCACCAGCCCAACCCCGCCGCACCCAGAGCCGCTACAATCATCAGCAGATCGACATCTAGCTCCCGCTCCTCCCACAACGTCGTCAACCCCTCGATCGCGCTGCCATAGCCGCCGACGAGATACGCCAGCAACAGCAAACACAATCCGACGATCTGCCCAGCCGAAAATTGCAATGCCAGCCACCCGATCGCCAATAGCAGCGCACACCCGCCTGCGGCAACAGTTTCACGATGATTTTTCAGTAGATCCAAGCGCAAAAATCCAGCGGTGCGGCTCATAAAATAATTGGGAAACTTAGCATTGACATTATATTCGGCGATCGGGAACTGGCAAGATTTTCCACCGATCGTATTGACACTGCACCAAATTAAATGTTATGAATTTAGACAGATTCGGATCCATGCGGTCGTAACGCCTAAACCTTGTCAGGACGGAAGTAGCAGCAACATCGGATGCTTGCAACAGGCGTGGTCTCCGAATTCCAAAGTATTTTATTAAATATCGATCCCATCTGTGGGAAAGTTTTCCGAAATAGCTCGATCGCGCTAACGATCCTGTGTTATAGTAAGAAAGACTCGGCCCTACGCGGTCGTAACGCCCAAACCTTGTCAGGACTGGAAGGTAGCAGCAACATGGGATGCTTATTACAGGCGTGGTCTCCGGGTCATAACAGTATTTTTTCACAACCGATCGCCATATCCTCTCTACACGATATCGGCAACCCGTACCACTCAAACCCTAGCCATCGATTCGTGCGAACGTCTATCATAAAGACGAGACCGATCGACAATAATTACTACATCGCAGGTTAACTATGGCTGGTTTAGGAGATATCGTCCAAAAAGCATTTTATCTTGGAGTCGGTCTAGCGACAGCGGCTGGAGAACAAGCGGGTGAAAAGTTTTCCTCGATCGGCTCCCAGGCGCAAAAGTTAGCCGATGATATGGTTGCCAAAGGTGAAATTACCACCGAAGAAGCGCGCAAATTGGTGGATGAAATGATTAAATCCGCCCAACAACAGAATTTAAACCAAGCTCCGAACGACACGAACGCTACCGAACGAGCTAAAAAAACTACCGAACCGCGCCAGATCGAAATTGTTTCCGATGCAGAAGCCCCCTCCTCGCCATCCCAATCTCCCGAACAGATAAGCGACATGCGGAAGCAAGTAGAAGCCTTGCAAGAAGAGCTAAAACGGATGAAAAATTCCTAAATTTTTATCGATGCGATCGATAAGAGCTTACATTAGGTAGGGGCAATGTCTTGTCGGTTTTTTTATTCGGAGGTTCCCTCCGAATAAAACCGCCACTTCATGAATTGCCCCTACCTAATTTTCGGGAAATTTTTCCAGATTGTGCATTTCAGCAATCTTATTATTTTTAACCGCAGCGATTTGCGCTCGTCGGGTTCCCCGACGAGCGCAAATCAAGACAGAGGCGCAGAGAGTATAGAGGAAGTAGCATTCAAGCAGGATCGGTTTCTACTATTTGACAGCAGCGGAAATCTCTCGATCGCCAGATAACAAACATCAACAAATCGTCAATACTGAAGAACGATCGCATCATCCAAAAGTAATCATTAATCCCCGATGAAGTTAGTTTCCGATCC
>NZ_JANPLS010000300.1:0-2517 GCF_031422475.1 Chamaesiphon sp. VAR_48_metabat_403 | reverse complement strand
ATATCTGGATGCTCATGCTCTTTTAGTGCTCTTTGTAATTTCTCTTTTGTTTCGGAATTTAGGAAACTTTTAGCAGGCATTAAATTTAGGCGATCGCGAACATATTATACAGTAAGTGCTTTAGATGCCAAACAGCTTATTAAGTTTAGTTTTGGTAGGTTGGCAAACTGAAATTCGGGGTGGGGCAATTCATCAATTGCCCCTACCTCGATTTTTGCGGACTAATCGATCGGTAGTCGATTGGTGTCGATCGATCGTAAAATTTTGTATGTAAATCGATTGTCGATCGCTAATTTTATCGATACTGTTCTTACCGTGTTTGGCATCAGTCAGACTGTCTCCTCATGAAGATTCAACTGTCGATTTCGCTATGATCTAGTATTGGGATTGTCTCGATCGCCTCTCTATCTCTAGCACAAACTCCACCCTCTACTCGCATTCCGATCGCCGATAATACGCTCGGTACTCAAGTATCCGGTCCTGACGATAATTTCACCGTTACAGGCGGTGTAAATAAGGGTCATAATTTATTCCACAGTTTTCAAGATTTCTCCGTTCCGACTGGCGGTGCGGTGACTTTTAACAATCCTGCCGGAAATCGATCGACACTCGTGCGGGTGACGGGTAATTTATTTTCGGATATCGATGGCATTGTCAATACTCAAGGGGCAAATTTATTCCTAATCAATCCGAATGGAATTTTATTTGGGACGAATGCACAGTTAAATGTCGGTCGGGTGTTTGTCGGGAGTACGGCAAATGGCATCGATTTAGTAGATGGTGGGGGACGAGTTTATACTTTTGGGACTAATGGTAATAACGATGCGCCATTACTAACTATTAATCCGAATGCTTTACTGACACCATCGCGATTAATTATGGGTGGAAACAACGGTCAAATTGTCAACCTGGGGACGATCGAAACTACCAATCAGAATCAATACATCGGTTTATTCGGTGGCGATATCTCGATCGATGGCGGTCAAATTAATGCTCCAGGCGGCAGAATTGAGATCGGGGGATTGTTAGCACCTGGAACTGTGAGCTGGGGTGTCGAAGGCGATAATCTCAGCGCGCAATTTCCGGCAAACGTTACCAGAGGCGATGTCTCTTTGACTAACGCTGCGAGGATAAATGTCGCGGGATCTGGCGGGGGCGATATTGCAATCTCAGCACGAAATTTAGAAATTTTGGGAAGCACGCTCAGGGGTGGGATCGAAGCTGGATTTGGCACGCCCGAAGCTGTCGCGGGAGACATCAAAATCAATACCACGGGGAATATCCTCATCAGCGGCTCTGGCGGGATTGGGAATAGCGTTCGCGTGGATTCGATCGGGCAGGGTGGTAATATGACGATCGCGGCGGGTACATTTTCCCTGACACACAACGCCCAAATTCAAGCTTCAACTGGGGGAATTGGCAATGCTGGCAATATTAACTTGAGCGTGACTGGGGTTGCCGATATTAGTGGAACGGGGACTGCCATTAGCAGTGCCATTAGATCGACTGGAGAAGGTAATGGGGGCAATATTACGATCGAAGCTGGTTCTGTATCCTTGCGATCGGGCGCGACACTAGACTCTTCAACCGCAGGAACGGGGAATGCGGGAAATATTGGCGTTACCTCACCCCGCATCACTTTAGATGGGGGTCAACTTACCGCCCAATCTATATTTGGGAACGGTGGCAATATTAGCATCTCTCCAGCGAACTTACCGATCCTCCGTAACGGCAGTCAAATTTCTGCTATCGCTGGTAGTGCCAATCCCAATTTAGCGGGACAGGTGACTACCACGCCGCCAGAAATAGATATTACGGCTGGCTTAACGCCCTTACCCAATAATGTCACCGATCCGACCGATCGCATCAATCCCAACTGTTCGCCCAAAGCGATCGCCAACAACTCTTTCACCACTGTCGGACGCGGCGGCATTCCCGCCAGCCCCAAAGATCCGCTCAATGAGGAGCAGGTGACCGCTAGCTGGGTGCAATTGCCGTCGCAGGTCAAAACTACCGTCACATCGGTTTCCCCAGCTCTAGCTCCCAGCCAGCAGCCGATCGTCGAAGCCCAAACATGGCAGCGAGATCGCAATGGTGATATTTTGTTAGTGGCTCGATCTGCCAGCCCCGCACTCCGTCAGTCAGAGCCAGCAGCGGGTTGTATCGATCGTCAGCCGCGAGCATCTTTACTGAGCAATTAACCGCCGAATAGCCAATTTTAACATCGTGAAGATCTTGGTAGGATAAGATTTTGCTCGATCGAAACATACATGGCAGATCTGGATCGACAGCTCCGAGAATTGGTAGATAGAGCCTGTAACCATCCACCCGGTAGTGCGGTGCGTCAAAAAGCCTTAACTCAAATCATCCGCACGATCGTTGGCGGAGCCTCTTCTAAGGAACTTAGCTGAAACTGGCTCAGAGCAAGGATCTGTAAATTGGGTTGAAGCATGAAATTAGGGCGTGCCCAAACAAAGTTTCTTTCACCCTTTAGACGACATTTATGTCGGCTCAGAT
>NZ_JANPLS010000299.1:0-9606 GCF_031422475.1 Chamaesiphon sp. VAR_48_metabat_403 | reverse complement strand
TTCAACAATTTATACTTTTTCATTTCAATATTTCAAAAGAAAATCAAACTATTGTTTTTAAAGAACAACAACCTGTTTTTGTAGAAATCATACAATCTATAGTTGGTTCGTTAACAACTATCTAATGATAACTGGCAAAATCCACGATTGGAAACATTTATGGGGCACAGACAGGACATGGTGGAGATGTTCGGGATTGTGGGCATATCGACGATCTTCCCATTCGGACACATGTTAAGTAGCTAGTAAATTTAGCATTTTAAAATACACAAGTATATTCTAATTCTAATGGACAGACTTGCTTCTCAATCTGATTTTCATCGATTTTGAGACTAATCAAATTACTCAATCCTGCTAATGACTGAATATCTGTAATTTGATTTTTACTCAAACCTAGAAAAGTTAAGTTCTTCAATTGGGCTAGTGGTCTAATATCCCTAATTTGATTTTTACTCAAACTTAGAAAGGTGAGATTCTTCAATCCAGCTAGCGGCTGGAGATCGCTAATTTTGTTGCCAATCAGATCGAGGGTCGTCAAATTATTAAATCCAGCTAGCGGCTGGAGATCGCTAATTTGACTATAGTAAAGATCTAGACTGGTGACACTTTTAAGTTTGGCATCGGCTAATCTACAGTCATTGGTACCAGCTTCTCGAAGCAATACATCAATAGTCAATCTTGTGGCAGTAGCAGAAGATTGTTTATCTTGACACCACTGGAAAAAGCTTTTAGAGTTCGTTGGTGGGATCGCTCCATCTAACTTAACAGGCGATGAAGTAGAGCTACAACTTATCAGTTGTGATAAGAATCCGATACCGACCGCCGATATAAGGAATTTTTTCATTTAAATTGAAAGATCGGGATAGTTAATTTATAGAGATAAAGTATCCTCCTCTAAATTTGATGTCGATCGGGATCCATACAATAAGTATGCCCGCAGAGCTAATAAATATTACAATGAATTAGTCTCGATTATCCCTCGCTAGAACGACGACGGCGAGAGCGGCGGGGGCTTTCTTGAGAAGTGCTGTTATTATTGCTATCGCTTGAGGTTTCAGAACGGCGGCGACGAGAGCGACGCGGACTTTCTTGCGAACTGTTGTTATTATTGCTATCGTTGGATGCTTCCAAACGACGACGACGGGAGCGACGCGGCCGATCTTCTGAATTAGAATTTGTATTGGCATCATCAGCGCGTTCGCCATCTTTGGGCATGGGGAGATCGCGCCGATAGCGGGGTTTAATCGGATCGAGCTTGAGTTCGGGTTTGCGTCCGCCGAGATTGTCGGGACGGGGCAGAAAACTTTGAGCGGGAAAATCTTGGACGGCTGTTTTCATAAACCGCGACCAAGCGTAAGCCGCCGTGCTACTGGCGTTACCTGTCGGACGATTATTGTCGTTACCCAGCCATACGCCAGTCACTAATTGGGGGACAAAGCCGATAAACCACAGGTCGCGTTCTTTATCTGTGGTTCCGGTTTTACCCGCTACTGGGCGACCGATTTGGGCGGATGTCGCAGTGCCTTCATTGACGACTCCGCGCATCATCCAGGTCATAATCGCGTTTGTATCGGGTTCAAAAACTTTGGTGGGTTCGGGTTTACTTTGATAGATAATTTCACCTTTTTTATTGGTGACTCGTGTAATCCCGTGGACGGGATTGTGAATACCTCGATTGGCAAAGGTGGTATAAGCACTAGTAATCTCTAGCAGATTGACTTCTAAGCCACCTAATGCTAGGGAATAGTAAGGTTCGAGCTTCGATTCGATTCCCATTTTCTTGGCATTATCAATGACGGGTTGCCAGCCAGTATCGATCAGAATTTTAATGGCGATGATGTTGACTGAATTAACCAGCGCATCGTGCATCGTGATGTAGCCTTTGAACTTTTTACCAGCATTTTTAGGCTTATAACCATCAACATCAAACGGCGCATCGAGATAAGATTTATTCGGGCTGATGCCTCCGGCGATCGCCGTAGCATAGACGATCGGTTTAAAGGTCGATCCGGGTTGGCGTTTGGCTTGGGTAACGCGGTTGAATTGGTGGGTTTCAAAATCGGTGCCGCCGACCATCGATTTAATCCCGCCAGTACGCGGATCGATACTCACCATTGCGGCTTGTCCGAAGGAGCCGCGATTGTTACGGACGGTGGAGTTGACGATTTCTTCGGCTTTGTCCTGCCACTTGGGGTTGAGGGTGGTTTCGACCGTTAAGCCGCCTTCTTTAATGGCTTTGGCAGAAATCCGCTGAGGTAGTTCCTGCTCGATATATTTAGTAAAGTAGCGAGCCTCTTGCTGTTCGCGTTTGAGTGGACTGCGTTTGGGTTTGAGCGGTTCGGCTTTGGCTGTTTTGGCTTCAGCGGCGGTAATAAACTTAGCTTCAGCCATCCGATCGAGTACTAAATTGCGCCTTTGCTCGGCAAATTTAGGATTGACAAATGGCGAGTATTTATTCGGTGCTGGCGGCATGGCGGCGAGGGTAGCCATTTCTGCCAGTGTCAGTTGGTCTACTGTTTTACTAAAGTACACCCATGAAGAATCGGCAACACCATAGCTACCTTCGCCTAAATAGACGAGGTTGAGATAGCGTTCGAGAATTTGGTCTTTAGTCAATCCTTGGGTCAATCTTTGGGCGAGGCGAATTTCGCGCAGTTTGCGCCAAAAACTCCGTTCTTGATTGAGGTAGACCACCCGCGCCAACTGTTGGTTGATGCTACTCGCCCCTTCGACGAGGTTTTTGGAAGTAATATTTTGAACCAGGGCGCGCGTTACGCCTTTGTAGTCTACGCCGTCGTGTTCGTAAAAGCGACGGTCTTCGATCGCGACGAAGGCTTTTTTAAGCTTTTCGGGCATTTGCCAAACTTTGAGTGTCTCGCGGGTAGCATTACCCGTTTGCAGCAAAATGCTGCCATCGACACCTTTAATAGTGACAGTACCAGGACGAACGTAATTAAGCGCATCAGCCGGAGCATACTCGCTGACACTACGATCGACAAAGATCCACGCCCCAGTTAGAGCCAAGCAGCCCACACCTAGACCAGAACCCAGCCAAAACAAGCGTTTTTTGTGGAGCGGTTTGGGGCCTTGAAAGGGCTTGGCAATAGTTTTACCGATCGTCCCAACCGTTGCCCCTACTGCTTTGGCAGTTTTGCCCGCAGCAACTAACACCGGACGTTGCGGACGGCCGGGTTTCCGTTTGTTCGCGCCTTGCTTGCCAACGATAGCGGCATCAGTGAGTTCCCCTGCTTCGGTTGTGGGTACCTTGGGAGTAATGGCATTATTACTAGTGTAAAGATTGGCAGCTACATCCGACGACGAGACATTCTTGGCTCGATCTGGCAGTTCTGATTCGATCGCTACATGGTTGGTACGATCTAAATCGGTACCAGCTAACGGTTGATTCTCACGAGGTTTTGCTGCCCCAGTCAGCGGCAATCTTGCGGATAGTCCCTTTAACCTTGCGAATAAGTTCAACACGTCAACTCCTAATTTAAACCTGGCAGTCGTCAATAATACTTGTAATCGCGATTGCCGAGGTCGTCATCTTTTGTAGTGCAAAAGTTGTCGGTAACACCATCTTTGTGACAATCGCTAATGTTAATTGAGCATGATAGCGTACTAAGCGATTACTGGGGAATACTAATGAAGACTCTTAAAAATTGGTCATCACAATTATACTAGACATCTTAATTGTTAAGGATCTAAATCTGTTGCCGCGATTGCCCCCTTTTCTTGCCTAATGAACAACGATCTTCACTATTTGACGGCTGCTGACCCACAACGTAATGCAATCGGGAGATTT
Organism: Chamaesiphon sp. VAR_48_metabat_403; assembly: GCF_031422475.1. Classification (NCBI taxonomy): domain Bacteria; kingdom Bacillati; phylum Cyanobacteriota; class Cyanophyceae; order Gomontiellales; family Chamaesiphonaceae; genus Chamaesiphon; species Chamaesiphon sp. VAR_48_metabat_403. The sequence continues at coordinate 5,801 of NZ_JANPLS010000299.1, read as the reverse complement.
CAGTATCTGAGTTGGGGCGAATTTACTGGATGTGTGAATGTTTCGGTCGCATCGGGACGCGCCTGGGAAATTGTCTTTTACCAAGGACAGATTGTTTGGAGTCAGGATCTCTCACAACCCAATCGATTGTGGCAACGCCTATTGCGCGCTCATGTCGGCTACGAACACATCGGAATTGAATTGTTGTTTCAAGCTGCCAGTCACACCAAGACAACTGCATTTGAAAATGGTAGAGCATTCTGCTGGCAATATCAGGGCGCGATCGCGTTGATGATGCTCTCAGAAATCAAACAATCGGAGCTAGAGGCAATTTTGAGTACTGCGGCACAGGAGACGATTTTCGACCTGTTGCAGTACAGCCAAGGGCAAAAGCTCAACTTTCGCTCTCAGGCTGAAATTTTTAGCCAGCGACCATTAGTAATGGTGAATACAGAAACGGCGATCGAGCGAGCTGAAGTCATGTGGCAAGAGTGGCATACCCAGAAGCTAGGGAATATTTCACCGAATAAAACCCCAGTTATCAGACATCCGGTGCAACTATATCGCCAAACAACGCCGATTATTTATCAAAATTTAGTGCGGGTAATTACTGGCAAACGCACGTTACGGGAAATTGCCCTAGAAATTAATGAAGATTTATTATTAATTACCAGATCGCTAATTCGATATATTCAAACTGGCATTATCGAGTTAATCGATTTACCAGATCTCACGCCTGCACCAATCGAGACTAAAGCTTTACCTACGGCTGTAACTACTACAATGGCCGCAAGATCGACTTCGATCGCCATGGGGGGGCGACCGTCATCTCCCAAATCAGCTCCCGCTAAATTAGTGATTTGTATTGATGATAACCCCCAGATCTGCGAATTAATGAGGGCGATTATCACCGATGCTGGCTATCGATTTATTGCCATTCAAGATGCAACTCAAGCCTTACCGAGATTACTAGAGACTAAACCAGATCTAATTTTTCTCGATTTGATCATGCCTAAGGTAAATGGCTATGAAATTTGCGGTCAAATTCGGCGGATTTCAGCTTTCACCCAAATTCCGATCGTCATTCTCACGGGTAAAGACGGGCTGCTCGATCGCGTTCGTGCCAAAGTCGTCGGAGCTTCAGAATTTACCTGCAAACCAATTACCAAAAATGCGATCGAAGCTTCATTAACTAAATATCTTAGTCCTGTTAACAGAGAATCGTGAGAGGCTGTCTGAAAAGATTTTATGTCTTCGATCGTAGATCTGAATCCCCCCTGTCTTGTCTCGCTAAACCGTCGGGAAACCCGACGAGCGCGAGCCGCTAACCCCCCTTTTTAAGGGGGGAACCGGATCCGGAAGTCCCCCTTAAAAAGGGGGATTTAGCGGCGGTTTTATTCTGGGGGAACCCCAGAATAAAAAACCGACAAGACAGGGGGATTGCTAGGGTTTACGCTTAACAAACTAGACTTTTCAGATATCCTCTGAGTAGATTCGAGTATGTAACTAATTACTATCCACTATTCACTATTCACTATCCTCATGAATGACTCACAAATTCAAGCACGAGCCTATAGCTATTTTTTAGCTGAGGCACCAGAACTATTACAAACGATCGAGCAAGAAATTCTCACATTACCATCCGAACATACGACAGCTAAAGTTCATAATTTAATGCGCGCGCTGCATACGCTTAAAGGTGCCGCCGCCAATGTCGGATTGGACGCGATCGAATGTATCTCGCATAGTTTTGAGGATATGACTCGCGTTTTTTACGACCTAAATGTAAATATCGATTTGTCGATTCAAACATTACTATTTGATGGCTATTCAGCATTGCAAGAATGTTTGAATGCGCAACTTCTCGATCTCCCGATCGATGAAGGGGCAATCGTCGAACGCATGTCTAGCACCCTCGAATGTTTAAAATCGAAATTAGGCGATTGGAGCGAAGCCGATATCGGCTTACCGACGGCGATCGAATTAGGATTTGATATTGTGGCTTCAATTTTTGAAACCACAATTCAAGAGCAAATCGATGAGGTGGTGGCGGCAATCGCCACCCAAGATTCCAGCCTCATGGCAGCCTGTCTCGATCGAGTAACCGATACCTGCATCAGTTTGGCAGAATCATTTGAGTTACCGGGCTTTTTAGCCCTCAATCAGGCAATTATTTCGGCAATCTCCCATCATCCCGATCGGGTGCGGGAAATTGCGTTGTTAGCTCTAGTCGATCTCCAACAAGCTCAAACCGATGTGCTTGCAGGAGATCGCACCAGCGGCGGTAGCGCGAGTGTCGATCTGGCTCGACTAGCCGCAGATCCAGTTCGACTAGAGGTAAAAACCGATGTGGCTGTCGATTCAACGCTAATCGAGCTGCTGAGTGTTAATATCGAACCGATCTCCAGCCAAGATACCGAATTAGCGGCATTCCAGGCATTTTTAAAAAGCGATCGATTTCGCAAACGTCATGAATTTAGTGCCGATAATCAACATTTATTTGTGCAAATTGTTAAGCTATGTTGGGATTGGTTTCGACAAGAGATTCAACCACATCCCGATCGATTGAATTTAGAGTTATTGGTAATGACCGAAGGCTTGGCAGATCTAGATTATATCAATCATTGGATTGGACTATTGTTGAAAGGTTTGAATGCGCCTAATCTGGAGCCAATGGCAATCGCAGACACCAGATCGAGCCTACATCTCTATCGTCAATGTTGTATTTATCAGGTGGTATTTGCTGTTACCAAATATATCGCTGGGACCGAATCGCATTCACAACTCACTCCAGAGTTTTTAACGCAGTTGCGGTTAGAATTGCAATCTACCGTAAATCTCTATCAGCAAGGATCGCCAGTGACTGCGAACGAACGCGGTTGGATCGATCGGATTATTCTACCCCATCATTGGGCGACAAATTCGGCTGTGAATACTGGTGAAGATTTGCTGTTATCAGAAATCTGGGGACAATCGGATTTTGGGAACGATTTACAGTAATCATCTAATTATCTAATTCAGTAACAAATAAACAAAATATTAAGATCGATCGAGCTTTAAGTATAAATAGCTAATATTAATACCTTGGTGGGCATACTAAACTTAGCAACTGCCATATTGTCGCTCGATATTTTAAATTATTACCGATATTTCAGATGAAAAGACGTTCTGTGCTGACTTCCAGCTTGCTATTCTGTGCGAGCTTATCACTGACCGTAGGTTGTAGCGATCGATCGACTTCAATCAAACCACTAGCTACACCCAATCCTAACGGAACTAAATTAGGATTTAGTGCTTGGCCGGGTTGGTTTCCTTGGCAAGTCGCACAAGAAAAAGAACTATTTCAACAAGCAAAAGTTGATGTTGATTTACAGTGGTTCGGTAATTACTTGGACTCGATCGCTGCACTAAACAATGGCAAAATTGATGCTAACAGTCAAACATTAGCAGATACAATTAGTTCGATTGCCGCCGGAAAAGATTTAGTGGTGGTGCTAACCAATGATAATTCTACTGGTAACGACAAGCTAATTATTAGCGAACAAATTAAATCAGTCAAAGATCTTAAAGGTAAAAAAGTCGCTGCTGAAGAAGGTACGGTCGATCATTTTTTGCTAGTGCAAGCTTTAAAAAAAGTCGGCATGACGATGAAAGATATTATTTTTGTGCCCTTAGAAACAAGTAAAGCTGCGGATGCATTTGTCGCAGGTCAAGTCGATGCTGTTGCTGTATTTGCACCATTTACGACCAAAGCTTTGAAACGTCCTGGCAGTAGAGAACTATTTAGTTCTAAAGATTTTCCCGGTTCGATTTCCGACCATTTAGTATTTACCCGCAAATTTGTCACCGCACATCCAGAAAAAGTCCAAGCAATCGTCGATAGTTGGTTTATGACTCTCGACTTTATTAAAATGGGTCGCAATCGAGACGATGCCGATCTAATTATGTCTAAACGAGCGGGTGTGAGTATGGCAGAATATAAGGACTATCTCGATGGAACTAAAATCTTTTCTGTGGAAGATAATCTCGAAGCATTTAAAGCTGGGAACGATAATACTTATTTACCTCAAGCCGCAGCAGAAACTAGCAAGTTTTTGTTTGATAATGGTTTAGTCAAAACGCAAGTAGATCTTAGTAAGTTATTTGACGATCGATTTGTCAAGGCTTACGCGGCTAAAATCAAGGCTGCACAAAGTTGACGATCCCGTTAGGATCTACTGGATGTGTCTACAATGGAGAGGATTGGCGATCCGCTCCAACAGAGCAGCTCGACGCGATGATGGAATATCGACAAAATTTGGCACCCCAGGAGTTATTTACTCATGCAAGCTCTGACTAAGATCGATAGTTCTAGACAGCGAGAAATATTAGAAATTCTCTTGCATCACGGCTGGGATTACATGCGCCAAATCCTCACCATTGGTAAAGCTGTAGGCACATCAGAACATCGGGTGGATGTGCCCCCACCTGCCATTTTGCGAAGTATCCTCGTCGATTTAGGGCCAGTATATATCAAGCTGGGGCAATTGCTCAGTACGCGACCCGATTTGCTGCCATTAGAGTACATCGAAGCCCTTAGCGAACTTCAGTCTAACGTCCCCCCGATCGATTGGCTGGAAATCGAAACAATTTTAATCGCACAATTGGGCCAAAACCCCAATAACATCTTTGCTCAGATCGAAAGGCAACCCGTCGCGGCGGGTTCGATCGCCCAAACCCATCGTGCTATCCTCAAAAATGGAAGGCAAGTAGCTCTCAAAGTCCAACGACCGGGGATCGAGCGATTGGTGAGTAGAGATATCGCCACCATTAAACAAATTGCCAAACTGCTGTCGGGAACTGATTTTGGCAAACGCTACGACTTAGTTGCCCTAGCTGCCGAATTTAGTACCGCCCTTTTAGCTGAATTAGATTTCGTCCAAGAAGCCCGCTATACCGAATTATTACGGCAAAATCTATTGGCTGGTCGCTGGTTCGACACTGCTAAAATTATGGTACCAGAGGTCGATCGACAGTTATCGACCGACAAATTATTGGTGCTGGAATGGTTAGATGGCGTACCGATTCTCTCGGCACAACTCAGTGGCAAAAATCATGGCGGCGATCCGCACCAAGAGCGGCAAGCCTTAACAGTGCTGTGTTTTCGCGCTTTCTTTCAGCAATATTTGGTAGATGGTTTGTTTCATGCCGATCCGCATCCCGGCAACCTCTTTTACCTAAACGACGGGCGCATTGCCGTGCTCGATTGTGGCATGATGGGGCGATTGGATGCCCGCACCCAATCGGCTCTGATGGAAATGATTTTGGCAATTGTCAATAGCGACGCACAACGTTGCGCCCAAATTACCCTGCAATTAGCCGAACCGATGGGCGAACTCAATCTCTCGCGCCTAGAATGGGATTACGATCGCCTGTTGCACAAGTACAATAATCTCAGCTTGCAAAATACCAACGCCAGCGAAGCGTTTTATGAAATTCTCCAAGCGGCACGGCATAACAATTTGCGGTGGCCGAGTAATATCGGCTTATTTGCCAAATCACTCGCCAATCTCGAAGGTGTCGGGCGACAATTCAATCCCGAAATTAACTTGTTTGAAGAAGTCCGCCCGTTGATGACCGATATGTTTCAACGACAACTCCTCGGCGACGATCCGTTACAATCGCTACTTCGCACGGGCTTAGAATTAAAAAATCTCTCGCTCCAATCGCCCCGCCAATTAGCCTTTTTACTCGATCGATTTAGCTCGGAAACATTAAAGCTAAATATCACGATTCAAAATTTAGACGGTCTGCAAAATAGTGTCGATGATGCCGCCAATCGG
>NZ_JANPLS010000298.1:0-4531 GCF_031422475.1 Chamaesiphon sp. VAR_48_metabat_403 | reverse complement strand
GAGAAGAGAAACTGAAATTATTAATCTATTACAGGGAAATCGCTCCCAGCTTGCCGCGCTACCTGCGGTATTAGTCGGCAGCCAAAATTTTAGAACCGCCGTGACATCGGCTGCCGCCGCTGGCACTTGTCAAGCCAACCGACCAGGCGGGTGCGGTAACGGCGGTAGCATTGGCGATTTAATTAACTCGCAGATGGGTGCGATTAATGGGGCAATTAACTCGCTCAATACCAGCCTCATCGCCCCGTTAAGCGGCAAGCTCGATCTAATTAGTAACAAGCTTGGCGCACTAGTTCCCGGCGGTTTGAGCAAGTGGGTGACCAATATTGCCGACGTTGCCAATCGATCTCAAATCCTGAATATCATCAGCTACATCGGCATTTTACATAATGCTTATTTCTTATCGAATGGTCTGACGCAAACTCTATTTAGTGCGGTTAGTAACTCACTTGCCGCAGTCGGCATTAAGGATACATCGCAAGACCCCAACGGATCGCCCTTAAATGTGGGTAAAATTGTTAATGACTGGACTGAGACATTCTTTAAATCAATCTTCGGTGTAGCCACAGTTAACGGTATTAAATCCGATTGGAAAAAATACAGCCGCATTTATCAAGCCGCCGCGCAGGTAATGTACTCGATCCAATCGATCGGGCACTCGATTTTAGGTGCGATGGAAGTAGTCGGTTCTCACGTTTCCAAAATTGGTAACGCCTTACAAAAGGTCAGAGTTGTAGGGGAGAGAGCCTACGGTTGGATGAATCCCACCCCATTCTTTCAGAATCGATTCTTCACCGGATTAACGCAAGCTCAAGAAGTAGTTTCAACAATCGACCAAGTTGCCTCAGAAGCTTTATCGATTCAAGAGACGTTTACTCAATTAGGCAAACAAACCGATGATTTAGCTAAAAGTGTCAGCGAAGCCTCTGACGGTAGAAACGCTTCAGAAACACCGGAAGCAGCAAGCATAAAAGCGGCTGCTGATGCCGCTAAAATTATCAGTCAATCACCAGCTATTCCCGATTCTGCCATCCCCAAACCCTAGATATAAGTTGTGACATTAGCCGAAAATTTCAACTCAGCCGAACATCTTCAAGATGTTTTATTTAAAGTTCAAAATAAAATCGTTCGCGATGAATTCAACGATGTGGGCGATGACGATTGGGTACCTAGTATTGCTACTTCTAGAGGCTCGTTACGAGTTGCTTGCACTCACGATGATCGCGATTCAGTGGATATGACCAATCTCCGATTATGGCTGTTCTACGTGGTGCTGAGAAAGTGCGTAGATTTTCATCCCGCTATTTTCGGAACCCCATCTACTAGCTTCCAAGAAACCACCAAATACTATCCCCAAATACATCTTTATTTTGAGGAAAAAACTACCGAAGTAGAAGCCGGATATAAAGCATTGCGCTCTCAAGTTAGCTTGAGATTGATTGATGAATCGGCAAGTACTTTAAGCGTCGCCGATGCGACAACGATTGCCAATCGCATTAAAAGTTTATTCGTCAGCGGAACGCGATTTTTTTGGAAGCGCGGCAAGTTTCTATTTAGTTATATCGACCAATCGAAAGGGTACTATTTTCAGCTACTTTGCTTTAGCGAAATTGAAGCCAAAAAAATTATCGAGCAAGTTCTCGACATCCGATCGCATACTCCCGATTGGAAGTTATTAAATCAGAAAACTAACGCCGAACCCGTCACGGCATACCCGACGGTACCGGGCAATAAAACAATTTTAGGTAAATCTTACAAACAACCCCGTCGTCGCCCGGTCGGAACCGTGTACTTCACTCATGCGGTAGTACATGTATATGGGAAGCCGACACCCACCGTACTAGTCGATCCCGATCGCAGGTATCGGAATGCGCTGGTAAATTGAATTTAAGCGAATTTCATTCTTAACCCCTATAGGGGTTCGTCTGAGGAATTGTGTCACCTAGAGCCACTTGTGGGCATGTTGAGTAGGAGAAATTTAGAGACAAGAACATGGGAAGACGTTTGACAGCAGCTCAACAGCGACGGGCGGCAGATTTAGCACAAGCACGAGAAGATTATTATCGAACGCGGGTGATTCCTCCGTTGTCAACCGTTCGCCGTCAGGAAAAAATTAGTGCTGTGTACTCTAGCATTCTCATTAAAAACGGTGCGGCATCTCAATTATTTACCGTCCAAGCCAGTCAATCGGCAATTACTAAATTTGGCGGCTTATCAACTTTAGGTTTACGCGGGCCCGCAACCGTTACCGATCCGGTCGCTCCCAAGCCTAGAGGCTTGCGCCCCGCACAAGTGCAGGCGATGGAAGCCACTAGTACCCCTACCGCTAGCCGGAGCAACTGGGGCACCCGCGTGATTAAATACTCCGTTCCGACAGCGGGGAACGCACAGGCGCACTTTGTCGCGCCGATCTCCGTGACTACTGGGGTCGCTACTTTCGATCTGATCGATTCTCGCGCTACGGCGATTTATAACGCTATTATCGGCACTTTGGGCGATCTCCAATATGCCCGATTCTACCTCAAACCCGAATCAGTGATCCTTTCTAAAAACTAGATGAATTCTCCCGCAACATTTGACGATTATTTAGCTACGCCGATTATTATCTATCCGCAGATGGATGAGGCGGAATTTAAATACGAGTTCGAGCGGATGCGATCTCGTGAAGCTGCTACGACTGAATTCGTGACAGGTCAAATTGACGCGGAGGATTTTCTCGAAGTTTTAAGCGAATGTGGTACGAGCATTGATGATGCTCTGAGCGACTGGAAAAATGGGATTTCATACATGGGTTAGATAATTGAGCAGACCGATTCTTCAGCTCCAAAATGGAGCCAACTGGACGAGCATTTGGAGCTATTCGGCGCAAGCTGCATCGGCTCCCGACGCTCGCCCCGGATCTACCCTGCCGATTCCCTTAATTACGGTGCCGTTCTTATTGGAGAACGACATCATCGCGATTTCGGCAATCTCCCCCAGCGCGCCGTCAACTTGGCGGTTTGCGGGTCGGATTGCCAAAAAAATCTCGACGGGAATCGTTACGGGTGGGCTTCCAGATACAACGGTATCGGATCGCAAGGCGTTGCTACTCGATCGGATTAACTTATATCGGTTTACGCGATTGACCGATACTTACGCGCTCGAAATCGAACCGCCGTATTACTTTAAGGATATCGCTTTGAACTTGTGGATTTATACCGGGGTAGATTCCGATACCACTTCCGAACAGTTAAATCGGATCGAATTTGCAGTAGATGAAATTGTGCGTTAATGCCTAACTGGATGACACAGAATATTACCGGGAATATCCTTTATCCCCAGGTATGGGAATCGAGCCGAATTCTGATTAGAGTTATCAGTTCGATTCCCCCGGTATGGCGTAAGGCTGGATATTTAAAAATCGAGGCACTAATTGACGGTGAGTATTTTGTCGATGAATATCGACCGATTGAGTTTGGGAATAACTTGGTTAAAATCTTGCTGCCAGCTTATCGATTATCTTTTGAACCAGTCAATCGGCTGATTTCAATCTATCCGAATACGTCAATATCAATTTATCAATTATCAATTAATGAGGTTAGAAGTTTACAAATGAGTGGTTCTTATATTGCAGCTAATCCAGCGATCGGATCCGATAGCGAAACAATTAAAGTCGCCTCTGTTACTAGTATCGAATTACTTCCCGCTAATCCCAATCGATCGCCTGAGGGTTTGATTGTCAACAATGCCAATCGAGATATGTGGGTGCGGTTCGGGTCTGCGGCTGCGGTAGCGGCGAGTCCCTGCGTGGAAATTTTGCGAAATGGCGGTAACTATGATATCCCCGGCGGCTATACCGGGGTCATTAATGGAATCTGGGAATCAGGCGCGACGGGTAGCTGCGTGGTGCATGAATTCTCTTATATCTAGGTTAAATCGGTTGAGATGGTTTAGTTTTTGAGTGATTAATAATGGAGAAGAAAAAATGGTTACAGCTTATTGTTTCGGGATTATCGCTAGTTTTATCATTGGCTCTAGATCTGTACTACCCGCATGTAAAAGATGCCCTATGTACAATTCTGCCAACCACAAACCAAAACTCCCCAAATAGTTATAATCCCGATGTTCGATCGGGTACAAATCGCGAATCGATGGAGATGATTAAATAATGCTTAAACAACCTTTCTTAGTGTTCTCGATGCCGCTCGATAATTCTCCCGCTCTCAATCGCGGTCGATTGGTACTTTACGATTGGGAACAGGGACAAATTGGGCGATGGGTGGCGACGACTGGTTTAGGGATGTGGCAAAAAATCGGCGGCTGGTCTAAGCAAGGCGGGGGGGTAATTCCTGCAACCTACCAGTGCAATCCGACCTTTGCCAATTACTGGGTGCAAGTCAATCCGATCGATCTATCCCACGTTAAGGGGGTTGAGGGTGATGCTTATCCGATTACGCCGTTTGCGGTACGTACTAAGGATGGAGTAGAGCGATCCGATTTGCTCATCCATCTCGACGCTAATGTCCCCGGTTCGATGGGTTGCATCGTGATG
>NZ_JANPLS010000297.1:0-4545 GCF_031422475.1 Chamaesiphon sp. VAR_48_metabat_403 | reverse complement strand
ATCGCTAGTTACCCCACGCACGTCTAATTAAATCATCCATTAAAGGTGGGCAATGCCCACCTTTTGGTGTGACTGTATACCTCAAGTATAAGATCGCCAGATGTGAAGATGCCCAGACATGATAATTTAAATAAGTGTCTCACCAAACTTGTAAAAAAATATTAAGATAAAGTGTCGAGGACACAGAGATCGCATCTACCGATTCATCCTAAAGCATCGACAAATAAGCGGTTGTCAATAGTTAAACCGCCACTGTGAACTTCTTGCTTAGATTCGACTTTCGACAGGAGCGGCTAGATCGATGAGACTCTACAACGGCAATGATTTGAAATATGTAAACCACTTCTTTGTCAGTTTTTTGTCCGCCCAAAATTGAGGTTATCCCCCAGGGGAACTCCTGCAAGCAAGCTAATTTAATTCCAGTCTGGAGGAATTTCTATATGTCTATTCGTTTATATGTCGGCAACTTACCAAAATCAGATGTCGAGCGCGAACAGCTCGAAACTGTGTTCGCTGATGCTGGCGAGTTAGTTTCGGTCAAAGTAATTAAAGATCGCAAAACGGGCAAATGCCGTGGATTTGGCTTTGTGACTGTCGAGACTGACGAGCAAGCCGACCAAATCATTGAAAAGTACAATGGTGCCATGTTCTTAGAGCTACCGATCTTAATCGAAAAAGCTCTACCCAAAGCCAAAGGACAAGACGATGACGATGAAAATAGCGACAGTACCGAAACCAGAGCACCCAGTAGCGTCCCCAAACCAAATCTGAGTAACAAAGCTAGTGGTGCAAGTACCAGTACCCCACGTCGCGGCGGTAGCGGTGGTGCCAGTGGGGCAAAAAAAGGCGGTCGCAAAGAAGGTGCCAAAAGCAATAGCAGCACCACTACTTACACTAACACTACTACCGAAAGTTTTCAGCCAGATCCCCGCTGGGCTGGCAAACTAGCCGAACTCAAAGATAAACTCGCTGAATCTGGCAACATCTAATTTTCTGGATTGCCGAATATAGATCCGACAGACTGCAATTGCTTGCAGGTAAATTTAACAATTGCCAAAGACACAAACGTCCTTGGCAATTTTTTTAGGTTTTAGGTTTTAGGTTTTAGTGAATAGGCTTTAGAACTGCGTTCTTTAGTTTTTTTCCTTCCACACTTCTCCCAGTCCCCCAGTTCCCCCGTCTCCCATCTAGAATCAATCATCTTCACCATCGAGTCGTTGTGATAGTGCTGCGGGATCGATGGATGAGAGCTGACGATCGCGCAAAGATGCATCGCCAGTGCGCCAGGTTTGCCAAGCAGCTTTGACACCTACCCAGACACTGCGCGTATTCGTGCTGACGGTGCCAGCTTGTTTTTTGACTTGGGAGATACCCAAATTGGCTTGTTTGACGATCGTGGTGGCACTTTGGACGCTTTGAGACATTTCATCGCTCAGATCGCCTAATTCCAGCCCTGCTAGCCTAATTGCTTCAAGTGTAGGTGGCAATTCTCGATCGAGCCTGTCGAATAACTTTTCGGCACTCCTAGCCGCCCGCGATAAATCTTGAATTGCTGGGAAAGCAGCAACTACCAATGCTGTCAAACTTACAGCCACAAGTAGCAGCGAACATCCCAGAAATAGTACCGGATCGATAAATGTCAAAATTAATCGTCTGCTTGATGAATAGATTTGGGACGATCGACTGGAGTTGCTTCGCGGGCGGATTGACTGGCAACAACCCCCGCAGAGATCGCTGTGGCCAATCGCTCGAGTGTATCATGCCAGCGATCGCCAGCCGCCGCCGAAAGTTTATCGGCTTGCAGCATGACGCTACTAGAAATATCTTCAGCCATTTGGGGGACGGCGGCGATCGTTTTGCCCAAGACTTTACGTGTATCTCGCCCTTGGCGGGGAGCCACTAATAGTGCTGTAACGGTACCGATCGCCGCACCGATGAACATGCCACTCACAAATGTACCGCGATTTTTATTTGCCATAGTATCGAGATCGCTAAACAGAAGGTATATTAATTTAAATCGCGATCGGACGGAGCGCGAGGGTAAGGGGAAAAGATCTGAAAATTTTAGTAAAGCACCTGAACGCTCGACCCTAGAATTTATTGCTAATGTTCAGATCTGGCGATCGATCCAGTCCTTATAATATCAAACTATTCCCCTGCCAAATCGCTCGTTAACGGGGGGAAAGCTTGTTAATGATAAAACTTACCACCACTAGTTTCCAGCGAGGGTTAGCAAGTCAGTTTGCTAGTTGCTAGCGGGGATCGCGATCGCGGTTAGGGTTTATCTTCAGGATTGGGCGCGGGCGCGGGTGTCTCTGGGACATTAACGATCGCCCGCAGCCGCAGCCAAACGGTAAGAATCAGCATTAGTGCGATTCCGATTGCCGTTACCACGATCGCCATGTGTCTGTTACCTTGCATCTGCATGGCAACAATCCCACCAGCCAGAGTCACTCCCCACAAAATTACTGCCGAATGTCGTTGCGAAAATCCTCGTGCCAATAACCGATGGTGTAAGTGATCTTTTCCAGGCGTACTGAGGGGATTTTTGCCAGAGAGCAACCGTTTGATAATTACTTGACTGGTATCGACAACTGGGACGAGAAACAGCATCACTGTCGGGATCAGCGAAGTTACAGTGGTTACTTTACCATTGCCTAAAATACTGGTTGCTGCTAACACATAGCCCAAAAAGTAAGCTCCCGCATCCCCCATAAAAATCCGAGAAGGATGATAATTGTGCCTTAAAAAGCCTAATGCCGCACCTGCAACCCCCGCGCAAATCAGCGTCGCCGCTGCTCTAGCTTCAAATTGCGCTGACACTGACAATAAACTCATCGCGGTAATAAAACTCACCCCTCCCGCTAAACCATCCATGCCATCCATCAAATTGACAGCATTGGTGATCCCCACAATCCATAACACCGTGAAAATAACTGATAGAATGCCATCGATCGGCACACCAAAGTAAATGACATGAATTTGGATGCCGCAGACTACCAGGAGTAATGCGGCTAGAATCTGGACGACTAGCCGAAATAAGGCTGGCAATCCACCAAATTGATCGTCGATAAATCCGACAATGACTAGCACCGAGCCGCCGAGTAAGATTGCCAAGATGGCTACTTGAACTTTTGCCAGGACGATCGGCGATAGGCAACCTGCTAAGATAACAGCGGCAATTACCCCCGTATAAATTGCCAATCCGCCAGCATTCGGGCGCGGTTCGCTGTGCAACCTCCGGGCATTGGGTTCGTCAGCCCAACCTACTTTGAGCGCGAAAGTTCGGACTTTGGGGATAAATAAATAAGTTACTATCCATGCAAACATAAACGTCAGCACTACGGAGAGCCACCCGCGTCCATGCGGATCGGCAATCCCAATTGAATTCATAAAACTCTCAAAAGTCATGCATTCCCCTATGTAGAACGTTCGTGGCTGTGGTGGTGATGTAAGTGAATATCTTGACGATCGTGGCTATTATTTACTTCTTTGGGCGCACAAGTCAAACATACCCCAAAAAATTCCAGAGTGTGATAATAAATTTTAAACTGATGGAGCGATTCCAGTCTGTGCTCTAATTGTTCTACCGGACATTCATCGATCGGAATCGATTCCCCGCAGTGCAAACAGGTCAAATGATGCCGATCTGCTTGCACACAACTATACAATGATTCGCCTGTCGGTAACGTTCGACATTGAACGATCCCCTCCAGTTTGAGACTTTCTAGAGCGCGGTAAACCGTTGCTAGTCCTACTGCTCGATCGCTATCACGCAACTCTACATAAATATCCTGGGCAGAAATTGCCCGATCGCATTGCTTGAGGAGTTGTAAAATACGTTCTTGGCTGCGAGTTCGATCGGATTTCATAGGATTAGGCTTTAGGGATTAGGCTTGATAGTTTTAGGTTTTAGACTTTTGGGATTAAGGATTGGTGGCTTCCCTGTATATTTCTGCGCGATCGTGAATGCTCGAATGTCGAGTAAAACAATTTGACCATCGGTAAAATCCAAATGATTATCGAGGCTGGTACTAGTTTACAATTGGTGATGTTAGATTTAGGTGGCGACGATTGCGGCCATATCTAACAATTATCGCAAAGTTGAGGAATTCCGTTGAAGCAACAATATCACGCTCGCATTTATATTACACTTCGTTCCTCCGTACTCGATCCGGCTGGGACGGCAGTCCAATCTGGTCTAGCGCACATGGGCTACACTGATGTGGAGAGCGTCCGCATCGGCAAATATATCGAAGTCAATCTCGCCGCCACAGACGAAACCGAAGCACACAGTCAATTAGACCGCATGTGCGACCAGCTTCTTGCCAATCCAGTTATTGAGAATTATCGAATCGAATTAGGGAATAGTGAATAGTGGATAGGCTTTATAAGTAATTGTATTTCTTACTTCTTACTTCTTACTTCTTACTTCTTACTCCCCGCTTACAAGAGATCGGCTAAATTAATATCTCTTTCTAGCAGGCAAGCATGACCGCTGAGGGGTAGTAAAGTTGTTTTTGACTTGGGAAGTTGTTGGTGGAG
>NZ_JANPLS010000296.1:0-28455 GCF_031422475.1 Chamaesiphon sp. VAR_48_metabat_403 | reverse complement strand
AGGTAACATGGGCGATTCAAAACGGCGGAAAGAGCAAGGACAACCGGAATCGAAGCGAATTGTTTCGTGGTTGCCACTGACGACGACTCAATCATCGGAATTTGTGCGAGTTAGCACTCAGGGAGCTTGGATTGGGATTGGGTTATTGGTGTTTGCGTGGTTGATGGTGCGGGGCATCGGGCCGAGTCTGGGCTGGTGGAAGATAGTGGGTTAAAATAGTGTCAAGTACGGCGATTGGGGTAGAAATCGACTCTACCGCCCCTAATTAGAAATGTCATAATAAATGTGGATATGCGTCCATTCACCTCTAATTAATTAGTGCGTTCGATCGGCTATGAACTCCTCAGAACAGTCCTTAACTCGCTCCTATAGCCAGGAAGATGTCCAACAAATTTTGAACATTGCGCTGGCGCAGCATCCTAGTGCCGATACGGAATTGTCTTACGCTCAGTTATTGGAAATAGCTGACGAATTACGAATTGCACCGGGTACGCTCAAGCTGGCGGAAACTACCTGGCTGACTCAGCAGGGTGATAGTGCCAAGCTGCAAAAATTCGATGCGTATCGTCGATCGAAGTTTCAAGATAAATTTGGTAAATATGCAATTACCAATACGTGCTTTGTAGCCTTGAATTTCCTGACAGGGTTTGGAATTCCGTGGTCTTTATACGTGCTAATTTTCTGGGGGATGGGCGTTGGTTTAGATGCTTGGAAATTATTTTATCAGCGTCAGGGCGAAGCTTACGATCGGGCTTTCCAAAATTGGCAACGCAAACAAAAAATTCAGAAATCGATTACGGGATTAATTGATAAGTTAGTTTAGTATGCTAGTTGCTAAGATCGCAGCTAGACACTGGCACAAACAGTTGTTATGGCTATCGATCTGGATGCTCCTGGGAGCTATATTGCGATTTGCTAATTTAGATTGTAAGCCGCCGTGGACGGATGAATTTAGAACGCTGGTATTGAGTTTGGGCAATAGTTTCAAGTCGGTACCACTCGATCGAATTATCGATTTACCAGACTTACTCTCGCCATTAATTCCCAATCCGAATGTGACAATTGGCGATATTGTTTGGCAAGTATCGATGGAAGATCGCCAGCCGCCAGTGTATTTTAGCTTAGCATATTTATGGATGAAACTATTTACCACCGATAGTGGTTTGGTTAGTCTTTGGGGTGCGAGAGCTTTACCCGCACTTATCGGCGTTTTGACGATTCCGTGTGCGTATATTGGCAGTTATTTAACATTTAGATCGCGCTTAGAAGATCGCCAAATGGCTCGATCGATTGCCAATTTTACGGCGGCAATGTTAGCAGTATCTCCATACAGCGTATTTATCGCACAAGAAGCCCGCCATTATAGTTTAGCAATTCTGTGGACGATCGTTGTGATTAATTGTCTGGCGATCGCCTGTAGATATTTAACTAGCGCGCAAAATTTACCTATCCCCCTGATGATAATTTGGGTAGTTGCCAATATTTTGGCGATGGGAACGCATTATTTATTTGGCATCGCGCTACTAGCGCAAGCCATCGTGCTGGTGTTAGTCTGGTGGCGGCAAATTTGCCAACTCCCGCCGCCATCTACCTGCATGATGGTAAAAAAGAGGCGATTGCAGCCGAAATGGTGGCAATTGCTAGTAGCAATTTTAAGTACGCTTGCGGGAATGTCTGTTTGGCTGTGGCTGCTAATTACGACTGTAGATCGCACTCTTCCCGGCTGGATCGATAATGCACCGCATAAATCAATCGAAATCTTAAATCCCTTTTTCCAAATTGTCGGTGCGTCGATTTCGATGATGTCATTATTATTGGTAGAAGTGACAGAATTTCCCACGCTGTCGATTTTTCCAGATAATCCGATCGATGTTAATATTCCGATCGCGATCGGATCGGCAATTTTGATGCTAATCTTTTTTGTCTGGGTAACGCCAATGCTCGATCGTGGGATTGGGATGCAGCTTCGACAACCACAATTCAAGATCGAGATAATGGCAATCGTGATTTTTACCATTAGTGCGATCGGGTTATATTTACTATTACCCTGGCTGACTGGCGTAGATATTACGCGCGGCGCGCGGTATCACTTTGTTTATTTTCCAGGCATTGTGATGCTCGTTGGCTTAGGATTGGCTAGTTGTTGGCGGAGTAAACCGTCGATCGCCAAATGGGTATCGGGAACGCGCGCAGTTAAAATTGTACTATTGATGGGATTGGTAAGTAGCGCGATCGTCGCTGGCAATTATGGCTACCATAAATATTATCGCACCGAACAAATCGTGCCGATGATTCAACAATCCGCACCGATTCCCGTACTGATTGCCACGACACATAATAGTCTGATTCAGGTAGGTGAAATGATGGGATTAGCCTGGGAAATGCAACGTACCGATCCGATCGATCTAAATACGACTGCTAAATTTTTATTAGCCAGTCAATCGCAGAAATTTTGCCCTCGTGATTGCGCGGCAACTAGACTACTCCGTCAAACTGTCGAGCGGCTTTCTGGCTCGCTCGATTTATGGCTAGTTAATTTCTATGCACCGATTAGCTTACCGCCAACTTGTAATCGCGACAAAAAGTTTACTAAGGGCGTTTATGGTTATAAATATCAACTCTATCACTGCCAACCGATTCGGGATACTGCTTCGTGAGCGATCGTGATAACCGATCGCTACCATTTCAAAGATCGGCAAAATCATCGATCTATTTCAATCAAAATACGCTTGACATCAGAGATTTTCTAGTGTATGCTTTTGAAGAAAGTAACTGTTCAAGCGCGTTACCGATCGTCTTAAACCCCCTGTTTCTCGAAGTAATCTAATTGAAGAAGTTAGTCAGCTAAAATATAGTTTCAACTAAGTATTTGGTATGAAAACCCCGGCTTTTAATCTAAGTCGGGGTTTTTCGATCTTTGCTATTTCTACCAATGGCAATGGCAACGGGTAAAAATGTTTGTCCGATCTAAAATCTGGGAATAATTGGTGTAGCGATCGGGATCGAACACTGGGAATCCGATCTTATCGATACTCCCTAAATCGTTCGATCGAGATATTGCAGCTATTTATGACAGATAACCATGAAAATGATAACTCGCTCTGCGATCGGTATTTTGGCGATCGGGGGCATCTCCACTGTGGCATTATTAGGCTTGAGTGCTGGCGATCGAGCGCAAGCAGCCACAATTAATTCTTTGTACAATACAGGTGTCGATAATGCCAAAGCCGTATTAAGCGATGGGACGATCGGCGATCCGCATTATAGCTTAGTATCGGTGCCGACTGGCAGCACGACAGAGATTCGGTCTCGGCGCGAAGCTGGTGGCGCACCTTACGATGCATCTCCCTATGTTGGCGATACTACCCTCTCGACTTGGATCGGCCCTAACAATGATAATCAACTCAACGCACCATCGGGTACTTATAATTTTCAGACTACATTCGATCTGACTGGTTATCAAGCTAGCACCGCACAAATTACCGGACGCTGGGCGGCGGATGATAATGGCGTACAAATTTTGCTCAATGGTGTCGATACTGGCGTGGCATCGATTGGAGCAGGCAATTTCGGTCAGTGGTCGAATTTTACAATTAATAATTCTGCCTTGTTTGTTGCGGGGACAAATAGATTAAACTTTATTGTCGTGAATACGCCTGGTAGAACGGCTCTACGCACAGAACTAGTTGGTACGGCGGATGTCGTGGCTGCGGTGGAAGCGGTACCCGAACCTTCAGATTTGCTAGGATCGGCAATTGCCTTTGGTGCTGTCGTGCTAATTAAGCGTAAATTGACTAAAAAATAAACAAGGGCATTGTTGATTTGTGGGTCGATCTGCCCTCAAAATTGAGGGTAGGGGCAATTCATGAAGCGGCGGTTTTATTCTGGGGTTCCCCCAGAATAAAAAAACCGACAAGACATTGCCCCCACCCTCAATTTATCGCATCGTAATCATGTCGAATGTCGCAATTCCAGCATTAATTCAGCAGATGTTGACACCGGATTTTTATCCCCATCCGGTGACGATGCCAATTCAACTCATGCAAACTCATGCGTCCTATGTTTTGCTAACGGGGGAATTTGTTTATAAGCTCAAGAAGCCAGTTAATTTTGGCTTTTTAGATTACTCGACTGTCGCCAAACGCCAGCATTTTTGTAATGAAGAAATGCGACTCAATCAACGTGGAGCTAAAGATTTATACTTAGCAGTACTCGCGATCTCCAAGCAAGATCGTAAATACCATCTGAGTAACGATGGCGAGATTGTAGACTATGCCGTTAAAATGGTGCAGTTTCCCCAAGCAGCATTACTGAGCAACATGTTCGGGGCGGGGACAATAACGATCGAACATATTGAATTAATGGGTAAAGTTGTCGCCCAGTTTCACGCCAACGCCCAGACAAATGAATATATTAGTAGCTTTGGCGAAGTAGCAATGATTCGACAATCGATCGACGATAACTATCGCCAGACCGAAAAGTATATCGGACGCGCGCAAACCCAGCAGCAATTTACTGAAACTAAAGCCTATACCGATAGCTTTTTACTCGAATTCGATCGGTTATTTAACGAGCGTCGAACTAGTGGATTTATTCGTGAATGTCATGGCGATTTACATTTGCGAAATATCTGTCAGTGGAAATCTCAAATTTTACTATTCGATTGTATCGAATTTAACGAACCATTTCGCTTTGTCGATACCATGTACGATATCGCTTTTGCCGTGATGGATTTAGAAGCTAGAGGGCGAAAAGATCTCGCCAATCGGTTTTTAAATACTTATGCCGAACAAACGGGAGATTGGGAAGGATTGCAAGTATTACCCTTTTATCTCAGCCGTCAGGCTTACGTTCGAGCCAAAGTCACCTCTTTCCTCCTCGACGATCTGGCAATCTCCGATTCAGATCGCCAAGCCGCAGCTAAGACAGCGGGGGATTATTACCATCAAGCTTGGGCATATACGCAGAATACGGCCACGCCAAGATTGATAATGTTATCAGGGTTATCGGGGTCGGGTAAAAGTACGTTAGGTAAACGCATTGCCATGGAATTAGGCGGCATCCATCTGCGCTCTGACGCGGTGCGAAAGCATTTGGGCGGAATTCCACTTGCGAGCAAAGGCGATGCGAATCTATATACGCCCGAAATGACAGCCAGAACCTACAATCGGGTATTAGAACTGGCGGCAAAATTAGTCGCAGGAGGTTCGACGGTGATTTTGGATGCAAAGTACGATCGCTGGCGTTTACGTGCCGCCGTCGTCCATTTAGCAACCGATCGGGGGATTCCCTTGCAGATAATTCATTGCACGGCACCTGAAGCAGTATTGCGCGATCGATTGGCACATCGGACTGGCGATATCGCCGATGCAACGGCAGATTTACTTGCCAGTCAACAAGCCGATTGGCAAGCTTTTACGCCAGCAGAACGCTGTTATGTAACGACGATCGATACTACTCAAGATATTTCTTTTCCAGTGTGGATAGTGGATAGTGAATAGTGGAAAATGCTTCTAAAATAAGAATATCCCCCGATCGCCTCCAACCGACAGGGATATTCTAGCGACACCAGTTTATAGGCAAAATCGTGACAGAATCTACAGATCGAGATATTAAAGAATTAAAAAATGCGATCGAGCAAAATAGTCAAGCGATCGCCGATCTCACAACTTCGATCGCCGGATTGCGGGAAGAAGTACGAGTAGGATTTACCAAATTGGAGGGACGAGTTAATAATATTGAAACTAAGCTCGATGGCAAAGTTGAAGTGATGAAATCGGAACTTAGAGTCGTCGATGTTAAGCTGGAAGAACGAACCAGAATCGGCTTTTGGGGAATATTACTGCGCGGAATTCCAGTATTGGTAGTAGTTGGTTTGGTGGTTGCTTTTCTGCTGTCTTAAAATATCTTGCAGCGGAGCAAACCCCGCTACAACGCCAAAAATACGACCTAAATTAATCTTCGAGTTCCCAAAGATCCTGAGGAGTATCGGGATCGATCGGACGTTTGGGATGTACGACGAGTACTAATTGGGCTAGCAATGGAATATTCGGCGCGGTATCGAACCATTCGATCGCGAGTTGTCCATCACGATCGACTGCAAAATAATTAAACTCATTCCACTCTGTAATACTGCGATCGAGAATAACGATCGTTTCGGTCGATGTGCCGACTAGTTTCAGCGGTAAAGTATCTTTATTACCAATAATCGCCACGGGATTTTCGGTTTTACATAACACACCCCAGCCGGGTAAACTCACCCAGCCAGCCGCCCAAGTACTCCGCACGATCTGGAAAGAGCCAGTAATCGCCAGTTGTGGTACATCGGTGAGGAGATTACTAGCCAACGGAAATTCTCCTGCGATGGCGACTGTGCGCGGTAATTCTTCATCTGCTTCTAGCCGATACACCGGAATTGCTGGAGCTGGCTTCTGGGGCGGTGCGGTGAGAGCGGTAAGTAATTTTTCGATCTGATTGCGGGCACTTTGACTGTGAGCGAACATCAACCCTCGCGCGATCAATCGGGTTTTTTCGGTCAGATCGCCTTGTTGCTTAATATATCGCCAATACTGATAAGCCACAGCATCGCCGGGATGGTGGGTAAAACCCACTGGCGGCTGCTGCATATAAGAAAATTCTTTAAACGCCTTGGCGACCTCTTTCGAGCCTTCAGAGTCAATATTGCGGTTGAATAGATAGTCCGCTGTCGCCGCGCGATCTTCTTGAGAGAGAATGCGTAGCTCGTAGAGACTATCGCTACCCACTCGTTGATAGTGGGTTTGGGTTGCTGGAGCTACCCCGACTTTCATCATGCTATCGAAAACTTGAGCACCAACAATAATTTGATTTTGCTGAATCGGCTCAAACCCAGTCGCTTCAAAAATCTCTTGGGGTTTGAGTCCAGCTTTTTGGAGTTGCTGGCAAGCTTTACCCCATTCTACCCAGTTGCGCTCCTTGCGCCGCAACATCAGCAGGAGTGCGTCGGTATCGATGGGTGGTTGGTTGTCAGTAAGTTCAGTCATGATTTAGGTCTTATCGTTGGCGTAGCCTACCGAAGGTAATCGATAGATCTCTTAGTATCTTAATGTTGGCACAATCTGTGGCAACGATCGTCGATCGAATTAGTGTGGTGTAGACTGAAATTACTTTTTTAGTATATTCTATGAGTCGGGACACCTACCGATCTGGGAATTTAGGCTTTAGGCTTTAGGCTTTAAAAGTTAGCAGCGTAGTCGATCGATACTGTTTTTGCTAAAAGCGCAAGCTTTGTCTGTGTAAAGTATCAACCCCGATTCCTTATCGTCAACCATTTCTGTAATTAATGCACAAACAATTCACACTCGCTCTGTTAGGGATTAGCATCGCTACTCCCTTAATTCAGATTGCCCCCGGATTTGCCTTACCACAGATTGCTACAAATCCGATCGTTTCTAAAGACTTTGCGATCGATCGAGTCGTCAAAATCGAAACTCGATCGGGACAAGGTTCTGGAGTAATAATTAAACATGTCGGCAATACCTACACGATTTTAACTGCCGCTCATGTGGTGAATAATCTCTACAACTTGCCTGTCGCCATTACTACACCCGATCGGCAACAGTATTCGATCGCGCCGAGTGAGGTAAAAATTGCCCCTAATTCACTCGATTTGGCGACTTTGACTTTTCAGAGCGATCGCAACTATACAGTTGCCGAACTCGGTAACTCTAGTAACATCACTAGGGGCGAACGGATTTTTGCAGCCGGATTTCAGGTGAAGTCATTACGATTTTATCCCGGTACGGTTGTCGCCATCAGCCATCACGATCGCGATCGGGGGTATGGATTGGCGATTGGGAATGCCGAAATTTTACCAGGCATGAGCGGCGGGGGCTTATTTAACGAGGCGGGTAATTTAATTGGCATCAATGGTAAAAGTGTCGGGACGATCGATCCGAATATCGATCGATCTGGCAATCGAGATCGAGTCAAACCTGTGAGTGGACTGGCAATTCCGATCGATACCTTCACCCAAATCGCCAGCAAACTTAATGTCGAAATCGATTCTCGTTCCGAGAGGCTACGCCAACGACAAACACCAGCAACCGGATCGTCGCAGCCTACTACAGCCGACGATTTTTTTATTACCGCTCAAGAAAAATCTCAAAAGGGCGATTATCAAAATGCGATCGCCGATTACAACCGCGCCTTATCACTCAATCCGCAATTTGAAGAAATCTATTTCCGCCGAGGTATTGCCCGGAGCCTGACTAAAGATTCGCAAGGAGCCGAAGCCGACTATACGCGTGCGATCGCACTCAATCCTCAACATGCCGAAGCCTACCTTCATCGGGGCAGCACTCGCAATTTACTAGCTAATTGGCAAGGTGCCAAATCCGATTTCGATGTGGCAATCGCCCTCGAACCCAACCTCGCATCAGCATATGTCGGGCGAGGAGTTGCGTTATGCGAATTAAAAGATCGTCAAAGTGGCTTAAAAGATTACGATCGGGCGATCTCGATCGATCCTAACAATGCCGATGCTTTTACCCATCGTGCTTTTGCCTACCATCAACTCGGTAATAATCGCAGCGCGGTAGCTAACTATGTTGCCGCCGCCGAACTATATCAAAAACAAGGCAAAGACAGTAAATATATGGAGACAGTTCAAAAAATCAAGCAGTTGGTTAAGGGATAGGAGATGGGAGTGTGGGAGAAGAAAAACTATCGAGCCTATTCATTTTACCCTTTACCCTCAAAGCCTAAAGCCTAAAATCTAACACCTAACACCTAAAACCCAAAGCCTAAAGCCTAAATTACGGCATAATCGAAAATGTTCAGTTATGCTAGGGATACTAATTAATTGTAAGAGCGATCGCCGTATATGCGGAAACTGTTAATCTTGTGCCTATTTTGTCTGGGCATCGGGTTCGCCATCTCCAACTTCCAAGGATTGGCAACCAATGGAGAATTTGACTCCCTAGTTATTGACTTTAAAGAGAATATTGCATCCACCGAAATCGATCGACAATTGCAGGTGTTGACGGGGGAATATCACCTCGCGCCGCGCCTCAATAGTCAATTTTCTCAAGCCGAACATACATATACAGTTAAAGGCGATCGCGCATTACTCGACAAATTGCGGGCATCGAGCCTGAGTCAAGACGTAGAAGCGATCGAGCCTAACTATATCTATCGTGCCACAGTTGCACCCAACGACCCGCAATATAGTAAGCAGTGGCACTTACACAACATTCATGCCGAACAAGCGTGGGAAGAAAATCGTGGTAAAGGCATTACTGTCGCCATTATCGATACTGGTGTCAGCCAAGTTCCTGATTTAGCCCAAACCGAATTTGTCGCGGGTTACGATTTTGTCAACAACAAAGTTAATGCCGACGATGACAACGGACACGGCACCCACGTAGCGGGCACTGTCGCCCAATCTACCAACAATAACTACGGTGTGGCAGGGGTAGCGTACGAAGCTAAAATCATGCCCCTCAAGGTCTTAGCAGCTAGCGGTGGTGGCACAATTAGCGACATCGCCGAGGCAATTAGGTTTGCAGCCGATAACAAAGCCGATGTCATTAACATGAGTCTAGGTGGCGGCGGCGAAAGCCAAGTCATGAAAGATGCGATCGAGTACGCATACAACAAGGGTGTCGTCATCGTCGCGGCAGCGGGTAATGAAAATCGCGACTCAGCATCGTATCCCGCGCGTTATGCTCGCGTGATTAGCGTTGCTGCGATCGACGCTCAAGGCGAAAAAGCCGAATTTTCTAACTATGGCGCAGGTATCGATATTTCCGCTCCTGGCGGTGGCAACGGCAGTAAAATCTGGCAAGAAACGATCGATCCTCAGACTAATACCCCCGTCATCGTCGGCTTCCAAGGTACGAGTATGGCTGCTCCGCACGTTGCAGGTGTCGTTGCACTGATTAAGTCTACAGGCGTAACAGCTCCCGATGAAGTCTTAGCCGTATTGCAACAATCCGTTCGCAAAATCGATACAGATCCGCAGAACTATTATGGTGCGGGACATTTAGATGCTGCTGCGGCAGTCAAACTCGCCCAAAAAGGTAAAATTACCTTTAATGATTTCTTCCGCTGGTTGCGCGATAATGGTTATCTCAACCTTAAATTCTGGATCGATGGTGGCGCGATCGCGCTATTGCCAAAAGTCGCAATGGTACTGGGATCTTATCTATTAGCCTTCTTGATTCGCAACTATCTTCCCTTTGGCTTACCACTATTTAGTGGTTTGATTGCCGGGAGCAGTGGGTTGTTTTTCCTCAAAGGATTCTATATCTTCGATCTGCCTCAAGCACCATTCCGCGTCCTAGGTAGTTCGATTCCCGAACTCGGTAATGCCCTCTCAGGTAACAGTATTCTCAATCCACTATTCGCTAGTGTCCTAATTCCGGTAATATTACTAGTGGTCTGCTGGTCGCTTCCTCAAGGAAAATGGTTTGCAGTCGGTACTAGTTTGGGTGTAGCAGCTTGTCTATTTGTCAGTGCAGCAATCTCTCCAAACGTTTGGTTGTTGGGTGACGGAGGGATGGCACGCGGTTTCTTGATAGTCAATGGATTGTTATGTTTTGGTTTAGCTAGATTCGCGGCGAGAGGAGATTCTCAAACAGTATGATTACGGTGATTGGTGGAATTGAGCATAAAGGTTTTGGTACTGGTGCTTGGGCATTAGTAGCCGAGGATGGTACTACTTACGAGTTGCTAGATTGCCCTCGCGATTTACGCGAGGTAGGATTGCATGTCAAGGTGCAAGGGACATTAAACGATGATGTCATGACTCTGGCGATGATTGGTAAGGTTTTAAATGTCAATTCGTTTGAGATCTTATAAAACCGATCTTCGGTTGAATAACTAACAAACCCAAGTTGCTACCCACTAAAATGCCAACGATTGAAATCGTGGCTAGTGTTGCAAAGTCCGCCTACGCGGACTAATATGTCAGTCCGCGTAGGCGGAATTTGCACTATGAGCAGCGGTTAGAAACCGCTGAGGTTATAGGTAGCAACTTGAGTTAACAAGTATTCGACTTCTTGCAGAAGTCAGGTATTGTATACTTAGTGCTGAGTCGAATTTTATTCGACTCAGCACTATTTTTAGATATCTCTAAATCATTAACGATCGAGTATCCTATTCACTATTCACATTGCTATAAGATTGTAAACTCAATCGCCAAAACCCGATGAAATTAGTCGCGATCGATTTTGAAACTGCCAATCGAGATCCTAATAGTGCTTGCGCTTTAGGTATCGTCCAAATCGAAAATGAAGTTATTACCCACGAAGAAATTTTCCTAATTCGTCCTCCTTCATATCGCTTTGAATTCAGTCACATTCATGGCATTTTGTGGGCTGATGTGGCTCAAGCTCCCACCTTTAGACAAGTCTGGACTAAAATTGCTACTAGAATCGAAACTGCCGATGCGCTAGTCGCTCACAATGCTAGTTTCGATCGGCGGGTACTTTATGCCTGCTGCGATTTATACCAAATTCCCCATCCCAAACAAAAATTTATTTGTACGGTAGCATTGGCGCGCCAACGCTGGAACCTGCATCCTACAAAACTTCCCGATGTCTGCCGCCATCTAAACATTACCCTCAATCACCATCAAGCTCTTTCTGATGCGCGTGCTTGTGCCGAAATTGTTATTGCTGCATCGCCGCTGTAAAATACTCCTCAACTCAACTCAATTGAGCGACGATGCCATCTGCTAATAAAGTGCTATTGGTAAGTAAATCTTCAACGGTAATACGTAACTGTCGATCGCGATCGACATTAAATGATACCTTCACGCGATCGACACCAGGATATCCGGCTGGCTCTAGTTTGGCAATACTGCGACCGCCATCGCGATCGTTTAAAGTTTTAACATCTTTTACCCCACCCGTCAGACAGCGGGTAATTAAGCGATCTCCATCGAAATAAACTTCAGTTCCGCCAGTTGTGGCACCCAATTCGCCGATAACTAATTCGATACTGGGCTGATTTTCGCGCGATGCTCCGAGGGTTAATTCGACAGGTGCCGACATTGGATAAGCTTGCCCAGATTGAATAATCGGATGCCAATTGTGAGCGTTGCGACGTTTATCCCAATAGCGCACGCCATAACTGTGATAGAGAAAATCTTGAACTTCAATACCTTGGAGTAATTGTAAAGCACCGTGGGCGATCGCTTCAAATGGTTTCGATTGGCGCAGTTTACTTTCATCGAAATACTGACGCACCCAAGTTTGGACGGCGGGAATTTGCACCGTACCGCCGACTAATAGCACGCCATCGATATCGGTAGTTTCGATTCCTTGTCGTCTGGCTTGTTGGAGTACTTGCATCATCGATTCATCTAACCTGTCGAAAAATTGATGAGATCTTAAAATTTGCTCGAACCCATCGCGACTCAGCTTAAACTCATAACTATCGAAAGTGCGATCGTCGAAATATACTTCGGTTGCTTGAGGTTGTAAAGATAGCTGAATTTTCAACTTCTCCGCCAGCCTGGTAATTAATGGCGTTGCGGTTAGCCCCTGCTCTTGCGCCAACTCTTGCGCTACCCAGTTATCGATATCCGTTCCGCCCAAATTTTGCCCCGCTTTGGCAATTACTCTTGCTAACTGCGGCTGCTGGGTAGCAGCTTCGAGTGATTTATCTCCCCACTTTAATAAGAAACCGAGCGGCTTTATACCCTGCTGAACTTGCTTGGTTAATTGCACCAGCGATAAATCTAGCGTACCGCCACCAAAATCGACTACTAACAGCGTCCCAGCCTCAGTCATGCCATATCCCAACGCCGCCGCCGTTGGTTCGTCTATCAGCCGAATTCGCTCGACTGGAAGCGTTCCACAGATCCCGCTCAACCAGTTACGATACACTTCAAAACTATCGACGGGTACCGTCAATACTAACGACTCGCCGACATCGGGGAGCGACTGTTGCAACTGTTTGATTATTCCAGTGAGGAATAGCTCGCCCACCCGCTCGAATGTCATCGATACACCATCTAATTCCGGTAAAAAGCCCTGAATCTCTGCACCGATGCCGCGCTTAAACCCCCGAAAATAACGATTGTCACTCTGGAGATCTAACCCTCGATCTCGTACCATTTGACCTAGTAAGACTCGCTCGTTACTCCCATCCTCGACATATACCAAGCTGGGAATCAACGGTGGATTCATGCCGCCAACGAGAGATAGTCCAGGTAAGGTAACCGTTTCAGCGGTTTGTGTCGCTGCATTCCAACGGCTGATGACGGTATTGCTAGTCCCAAAGTCGATCGCGATTGCCATGTGGGGGGTGTGGGGAGGGAGATGGGAGATGGGAGTTCGGAGTTCGGAGAGGGGAGTGTGGGCAGGGTGGTTTCATACAAGGAAATAAAAATGCATTAATCTATTTGCTTCGCTCTCAACCGCCCGCGACTGAAGTGCGGGCTAATGGCAAAAGTCCACTGAAGTGGACTGAGAGATTTTTCTTCTGGTGTATGAAAACACCCTGCGGAGAGGGGAGTGTGGGGGGTGCGGAGAGTATCGGAACGCCGTTCCTCCCACCCTTCCCTATCCTCCCACACTTCCCACACCCATTCATCCACAAGCAAAGTAACTTGAGTTATTTCGCTGCTGCTTGGTTGGCAACCCGAATCAATTGAGTCAATAAACCTTGTACGGATTTTTGTCCGGCGGGCGCACCGTTGACGGCTTTATCAGCACCGAGTTCGCCGACTAGAGCTTTGACATATTCATTGTAGGCAACAACAGAGGCATTGAGCTTGACAGCATCTATATTACCATTGCCAGCCCGTAATCCTTGGATGGTTGTCGCCAGATTAGCCGCCGCTTTCCCCGTCGCGCCATCGGTAGCCACCCCAGTTGGTAACAAGGCAGCAACTAAAGGTGCTGGCGAACCACCATTGATGACATCAAATGTCGCCGGATCGCCAATGCTATTGGCTGTTAAGGCTTGAGAAAACCGATCGACAGCAGTTTGACTCTGGGGCGCGTAAACGGTCTGACGATTGCCCGCTAGCGGGGCAGAAATCGCTTCTTTACCACTACCGTTATCGTTACCCCCAGCAATTTGAGCTAATCCAGCGGTACTATTAGAGAGAATCGCGATCGTCGCCATTCCCATCCCGATTGCATAAGTTAACAGTTTCATAGTTAAAATCTTCTAAAGTCGAATACTGGGTGTAATTTTAGAACCGGAAACCCAAACCCGCGTTAAGCGTAAACCGCGAACCACCAGTTTCTTTATTGACCAAATCGACGATCGATGGTACCAATTGAATCGTGGCACTGTCATTTAAGTACACCGTAATTGGTAAACCCAAATTCAAATCTTGGCCGTTCCAGTCAGCAACTAGCGAGAAATTCGGCGATAGCCGCGTACCCAGACTTCCAAATACGCCATAACTATTTTTACCATTACGAATATCGCCGACGCTGCGGAATCGTCCCGCGCCACCGCCGACGGATATCGTCGTATTACTAAAAAAGCCGACATTTGGATCGGGATTGACGATATAGCTGGCAACACCGTAGCCCGTCTGACCGCCATCTAAGTTTTTACTCAAAAGTACGGCATTTTCATAGCCACCTGCGATCGCAAAATTATCGCCAAACTGCTTGTGCAACTTGAAGCTGAGACTACTATTTTTGAGGAAACCACTAAAAATGGTGCTGTAAGAAGTCGCAACTGTTTCCAACCCCAGGAAGTTACGCGCATCGCCCAACCCAAACCCCAGATAGGCAGCACCATCTTTTCGATCCTGTCCTTGATTGGGCGGATTGAGATACAACGCCGCCCGCGTCGATGCTTGGTAGGAGCTACCAACAAAAACGTTACCCCAACTCAACCCAAAGGCATTGGGAGTGGTCAAACCGCCGACTGGGTAAATATTGGTATTAGTCGCTCTGAGATCTGGCAATCGATCGACAACACTAAGTTTAGAGATCGCTTCGTCTTTACTTAGTGCGGCAACTCTGGGCGTAACGTCAGAAACAGCGGTCGCATATACGCCTTGAGGACAAGCGACGATGTATTTATTGGCAGGACTAGACTTATCTAGCGCAGCTAACTTACCCGCACTGACTAAAACTTGGTGGATGTAAGCCGCCACATCGGCGCGAGTCGCTACTGTCTCTGCGCCAAAGTTGCCCCCAGGGAGCTTGGAATTATCGTATTCGGCACTGACAGCGATACATTTTTGAGTGGCAGCAATCAGAGCATTTTGACCGTAGCTGGGGACTTGCTGGGCATCGCCATAGACGCTATTGAGATCTAAGTTACCGCTGGGAGCGAATTTATTCCCATTAGTCAGGGCGACAATACTCTCGATCCGGTTAATTTGACGATCGGGTTTAAAAGTAGCGTCGGGATATCCAGCTAAAAAACCACTCTGGTAAGCTTTTTGAATGACGGTACGCGCCCAATATCGAGCTGTAACATCTTTGAATTTCGCTGGAGAGCGGACGGATTGAAGCTCGAAGGCTCTATTTAATAAAGCTGCAAACTCAGCTCTGGTAACGGGTCGATCGGGTTTAAAAGTACCATCGGGGTAGCCTTTAATGATATCTTTTGCGACTAGAGATCGAATAAACGGTTCTGCCCAATTACCTGCGATATCACTAGCCTGAGCGACTTTTTTGGCAGGTCGATTTGCTAGTACGGGTGGATTGGCAGTTCCGGCGATAGCTTCTGCTAAAGAACCAGATACTGCTAATTTAGGTAATGAATTACCGCGATCGGGATCTGTTGGTGCGGCCAATCCAGATCCGGTACTAATAACTACACTAGTGGAAACCGAGCCAATGAGTAAGAAAGCGAAGCGATCTAGCTGAATGCGAGCGGGACGGGGTTTTCGATCGTGCTGGTTCATGGTTTTTATGGCGCACTCCTCACCGGAAAAGCTACGGCTAATCTATTATCGCACTACTGATGATATTCTTATCTGTATTTATATACGCAATTGATTTTCTTTATCGATGTTAATTGCTAAATAGCAATAACATCACAATTTTATTTAGAGATCTTTTTGGGAATATAACTAGTACTTGTATTTAAACTTGCCAGATGGCGATCGATGCCTAATTTTCGATCGATATTTACAACAACAGGAGTGGGGAAATATTTTCCCCACTCCTGCTGTGTGCGAAGTTAGTTAACTTGTAAATAATTTCGTGCTAATTCCTATCTTGGAGTAGGGGGAGTACTAGGCGTGGTACCACCAGAAGGATCTACTGGTGCGGGTGGAGTGCTAGGTGCGGGTGGAGTACTAGGTGTAGAAGGAGTACTAGGTGTAGAAGGAGTTGTTGGTTCTGGGGTTGTTGGTGCGCTAGGTGCAGGTGCCGCAGGCGCGCTAGGTGCTGGAGCCGATTGGTTGGCAATTTGAATCATTTGACCCAATACGCCTTGTAAGGCTTTTTGTCCGGCTGGTGCATCGCTAATCGCTTTTTCTGGGCCGAGTTCGCCGACTAAAGCTTTGACGTATTCATTGTACGCGCCAACTGAGGCGTTCAGCTTGGTCGCACTAATGTTACCATTGCCCGATCGCATTCCTTGGACGTTAGAGGCCAGATTAGCTGCGGCTTTACCTGTCGCGCCATCAGCAGCTACGCCAGTCGGTAATAGTGCGGCAACTAATGGTGCGGGTGCGGCACCGTTGATGACATCAAAAGTCGCGGCATCGCCAACGCTGTTAGCAGTCAGCGATTGGGAAAACTGATCGACCGCACTTTGACTTGCAGATGCATAAGATGGCTGACCGCCGCCAACAATCCCGCCACCACCAGTGTTGGTAATTGAAGTAAAGGTGTTGCCGTTGTCGGAACCGTTACCGATTTGGGCTTGCGCTGGAGCGAGATTGACTGCTGCTAGGGTAGCAACAACACCCATGCCTAATAAATAAGAAGAGATTTTCATGTTGACGATCGTAAAGAAAAGAATGAATAATGCCGATCGAAAGTTTGAGGATCGCTCGTTAACTTTCGATCGGGAAACCAACAGAACTAGCAACGATTAGAAACTAAAACCTAAACCACCGCTAACCGTAAAGCGAGAACCACCAGTTTCAGGATTTACTAGATCGACTAGTGCTGGGGTAATTTGGAAGGAAGTACCACCACCAAACGGAATGGAGATGGGTAAACCAACGCCTAAATCTTGACCGTTCCAGTCAGCAACTAACGAGACATTAGAGAATAACTTGGTACCGATGCTACCAAAGACGTTAATTGTATCGCGCCCAGCACGGATATCGCCTACATTCCGGAAGCGACCAGCACCAGCACCAACAGAGAGGGTCGTATTGCTAAAGAAGCCCTGATTGGGATCGGGGTTGAGGATTACGCTGGCAACACCATAACCAGTCCGACCTCCATTAACACCGCCATCAGGATTGACTGGATTAAATCCAGCGTTATTACCAAAGGTGATGGCATTTTCGTAACCACCAGCGATCGCCAAGTTGTCGCCGAGTAGTTTGTGGAGTTTGAAACTTACACCACCGTTATCAAACGAACCAGCATTGGTGCGGTTGTAGGTAGTAGCTACAGTTTCTAAGCCCAAGAAGTCGCGGGAATTGCCCAAGCCAAAACCGACGGAATAAGCATAGGTTTCTTGACCTTTGGCTGTTCCAGGATTAACGTTAGGTGGTGTATAGATAATTGGGCGAGTTTGGTTTTGATAGCCCGCACCGACGAAGAAGCCAGTGTTAGCACCAAAAGCTGTGGGAGTACCCAAACCGCCAACGGGGAAAGTACCTACGCCACCGCTGCTAGCGATTTCTGGGACTTGACCGGGAATGCTTAATTTAGCGATCGCTTCATCGGCGGTAACTGGTGTCGCTGCTGCGGGAGTACCAGTGATGCTAGTTACGTATACACCTTGAGGACAAGATGCAATGTATTTGTTAGCAGGGCTAGATTGCTCTAGGGCGGTCAGCCTGCCTGCGCCAACTAAGACTTGGTGGATGTATGCAGCTACATCCGCGCGAGTTGCAACGGTATTGGGGCCAAAGTTACCACCAGGTAACTTCGAGCTATCGTAATCGACACTAACAGCGACACATTTTTGAGTTGCTGCTACCAATGCATTTTGACCGTAGCTGGGTACTTGAGCTGCGTCGCCAAAGACACCATTGAGGTCTAAGTCACCAGTAGGTGTCAGTTTGCTACCATTGACTAACGAAACTAAACCTTGAATTCTGAGGAGGTTTTGTTTGGGGCCGAAGCTGCCAGGATATCCAGCCAAAAAGCCACTCCGGTAAGCTTTTTGAATGACCCCAGCCGCCCAATATTTGGAGGGAACATCTTTAAATTTGCGTCCAGCCCGAATGGGTTGGAGGTCGAAGGCTTTATTTAGTAAAGCGGCAAATTCAGCCCGCGTGATGGGTTGGTCGGGTCGGAAGGTACCATCTGGGTAACCTTTGATGATGTCTTTTTCGACTAAAACTTTAATAAAAGGTTCTGCCCAGTTGCCAGCGACATCGCTAGCTTGTGCAATTTGGTTCGTTGCTGGAATTGCAGTAGGCGCAGTTGTAGTTGCTTTAATCGTATTGGCTAGCGGCGCAGTAGCAGCAACTTTATTTAACGAATTATTATTTGGTGCTACGGGTGCTGCTACTGCTGGAGAGATTGCTACCATTACACCTGTAAAGACCGAACCTAGCAATAATGATGCAATTCGTCCGATCTGAGCGCGTTCGATCTGTGATTTTTGGCTGTTTTTGTTCATGGGTTTCCGTAATGCACTCCTCATCGAAAAAGTTATCACCTAACATTTTAGTGCAATTTTCCAAATCGAGAGAAGCTGATTATTTATTATAAGTTTACACAACAATCGAGAGTGGGGTCGGATGGTTTTATCCATCGGTTGAATTCATGCATATGTCGATCGAATATTTAAACATCCAGACTGTCAATCGGTTGCTTTGAGCCTCTGTCTGCCAAGTTCAGAGATTTGGCTGAGTACATTTACAAGAAAAAAATATACTTTAGATGTATCGACAAAGCTCGTAAAAACTGTTTTTTAGCATTTTTAGTTACCAAAAATGCTCAGTTTCGATTGCGTCAATGCGATCGCATCCCAACCGCTTACACCAAAAGACAATGCTAATTGCCATCGGATTAGCAAAGGTCAAAAACCAAGTTTTAGATTTAATCTACCCTTGATTTCAACTTGTTAAAACCCGTCGATTGTGTCATAATACCATGTCCACTAAAAGCCGATCTTTGTTGAGTATTGAAGCTACCGCAGCGACTCTTGAAAAACTTGTTAACGCGCTTTCCAATCATCAGAAGTATACGATCCTGACGGCGATCGATATCTGTTTGTTCCTGCTCTCGATTGTGGCGGCAATCGGCTGCGAGTACGGATTCGATATCGTTCCTGAGGAAATGCTGCGCTTAGGTGATTTTACGATCGCCCAGATCGGGATCGAGATTGGATTCTTTTGGTATTTTGGGATTTATCAACAGGTATTACGATACATTGACGGTGGATTTATCTTGTCGATCGCCAAAGCGGTATGTGCTAGTACGATCGCGACGATCGCACTTTCGGGCTTATTTGTAAATCCCGTAATTCCAATTGCGATCCCGCTCGTGAATGGGATGTTGGCACTAATTTTGTCGATCGCATTTAGATTGTGCGTAAGGTTGACATTAGGGAGAGTGCGGCAGATTAATTACCCATGTCATGATGTCAGTGGTGTCGTTATTTACGGAGCTGGGAGTGCTGGTTGTATCCTCGCCCAAGCTCTCGCTGGCGAACATGGCAAACGAGCAATCGGGTTTGTAGACGATAATCCCTACCTACAAGGTCGCAACGTTCAAGGGTTGAGAGTATACACTCCCGCCGAATTGCTGAAATTAAAAGCCACCGTCGGATTTGAAGAAATTCTCTTGGCAATGCCCTCGATCGAAGGGCATCGCAAACGCGATATTTTACAGAAACTGCAAGTACTGGGCGTATCTGTCAAAACCGTACCCAGCATTACCGAGATTCTCAGCGGTCATGTCTCGGTTAACAAAGTCCGCGAACTCGATATTGAAGATTTATTAGGGCGTAAACC
Organism: Chamaesiphon sp. VAR_48_metabat_403; assembly: GCF_031422475.1. Classification (NCBI taxonomy): domain Bacteria; kingdom Bacillati; phylum Cyanobacteriota; class Cyanophyceae; order Gomontiellales; family Chamaesiphonaceae; genus Chamaesiphon; species Chamaesiphon sp. VAR_48_metabat_403. The sequence continues at coordinate 8,387 of NZ_JANPLS010000296.1, read as the reverse complement.
AATTGCCGCTCATCCCGAACTACTCCAGCACGATATTATCGATCGAGTCGTACTAGTCACTGGTGGCGGTGGTTCGATCGGTTCGGAACTCTGTCGGCAAATTGCCAAACAGCAACCCAAAATGCTGATAATTTATGAGTTGCATGAATTTGCGCTCTACCAAATGGATCTAGAGTTAGGCGAAAATTATCCTCATCTGCATAAAGTTGCTTGTTTGGGTTCGGTCACCGATGCTCAAACTTTAACCCAAGTACTAGAGAAATATAGCGTAGACACGATCTATCATGCCGCTGCTTACAAACACGTTCCGATCGTCGAAGCCAATCCGGTTTCGGGCATCATTAACAATATTAATGGTACCTTGATCGCCGCTAAATGCGCGATCGCTTGTGGCGTGCCAAAATTTGTGCTGATTTCTACCGATAAAGCCGTCCGCCCGACCAATATTATGGGTGCTACCAAGCGCGTTGCCGAATTGGTACTCCAAGGATTAGCCGATTTGCCCAACCACGGCACCTGCTTTACAATGGTACGATTTGGTAACGTTTTGGGTAGTAGCGGTTCTGTCGTCCCTCGCTTCCGCGCTCAGATCGCCGCAGGTAAGTCGATTACCTTAACGCATACAGACATCACACGGTATTTTATGACCATCCCTGAAGCTGCGACGCTAGTAATTCAAGCTGGTGCGATGGCTAAAGGGGGCGAAGTATTTTTACTTGATATGGGCGAACCAGTCAAAATTTACGATTTAGCTACCCAAATGATTCGCTTACACGGTCTAGAGCCGCTCAAAGATGTCAAAATCGAGGTGACTGGTTTGCGTCCCGGCGAGAAAATCTACGAAGAGCTACTAATTGACTGTAACGCCGCTTTGCCCACCGGACACCCCAAGATTTTCTGCGCTCGTGAGGCTAAATTAGCGTGGAAAGACCTTTCACCCCAGCTCACCAATTTACTCGACTCAGCGGCTGAATGCGATGTCACTGAGTGCGTAGCTGCACTCCACAACTTGGTACCAGAATATCAACCGATGGGACAATACGCTCAAACACAAGTCGAATACGAACCGATCGCAGCGTGAGGTGAGAGGGAATGCTTCTCCTTGGGGAGACGCTGTGCCTACGGCAGGCTACGCCAACGCTAAGGCTTCGTATCGCCAAGGGCGAGGCTGTGCCAACGCCAACAACACAAGTAGGGAATAGAGAATCTTCGTCGCCTTATTTATAGCCCGATGGCTGGCGAAAATCGCCGACGATATTGTCGATTAATTGGGCGATCGAAAGTAACTCTATGTCCTGCCACCGTTTGCCGATAATCTGCATTCCGATCGGTAACCCCGATTGAGTTTGCCCGATCGGGATAACTACAGATGGATGTCCAGTCAGATTGAAGGGCACCACATAAGCACCGGAAGCTAGCGAATATGGTACGTTGTAGTTATCGACTCGAATTGCCGCGCCACGTCGGCAATGGGCGAATGCTGGTGTCATGGCAACTGGGCACAGCCAGACATCCCATCGATCTAATTCTCCATCCATTTGCGTGGTGAAGCGATCGCGTGCTGTCAGGGTTTGAAAATAGCCTTTAAGAGTTGGATTCAAGGAGATTGGCAAGCCGATTCCCGCAATGTTGCCCAGTTTCCGAAATTCTCGATCGCCTTGAATTCCGTCCCGCCAGAGAAATGCTAAATTTTTGCGAAGATCTCCGAGTGTCAACGATTGGGCATGGACGAGATTGTATGCTATGAGCTGATAGTAAGTTCGCCAAGCTGCGGCAAAATCAAAGTCTGGTACCCATCGATCGACCGTAATTCCAGCATCGATGAGTTTGGTAGCAACCGATCGCATTGCCGATTTTAGATCGCTAGCAACTGGATAGATCGACCATTCCTCCGCCCAAGCAATCCGGAGCGTCTCAAGTTGCCGATCTGTGGGTCGATCTATGGGCATGGGTGGCAGATCTGGCTGCGCGGGATCGGCACCAGCAGTAATTTGTAGACACAGGCGCAGATCGGCAATCGAGCGTGCGAGAGAGCCAACTGTCAGCATCTGACGCAGCGATTTCGGTGCGCCTGGAACCTCTGGAATATGTCCGGTGGTGGGTACCCGTCGATCGGTTGGCTTGAAGCCGTAAATACCACAAAAATGGGCGGGTTGACGGATCGATCCACCCACATCGGAACATAGATCTAGAGCTGCAAATCCCGCTGAGATCGCGGCTGCACCACCACTAGAAGTGCCCCCAGGTGTGTAGTCTAGATTCCAGGGATTATTAACGCGATCGAAAACGTCATTGAGTCCCTGATATCCACCTGCTAAATCGCCGACATTTGTTTTGCCAATTACGATCGCACCTGCCGATTTCAGCCGACTTACCGCTGTTGCATCTTGTTGCGGAATATAATTAGTCAGCGACAGCGATCCGGCTGTCGTTCGTAATCCAGCCGTTGCCAACACGTCTTTAATGGTAATCGGTACTCCATGTAACGCACCCCAATTTTCACCCCGAAATAACGCCTCATCGGCTCGATTAGCTTGAAAACGAGCATTTTCTTCATCTAACGTGCAAATAGCATTTAAATTGGAGTTATGTTTAGCTATTTGCGCCAGATAAGCATCCAAAACTTCTACCGCTGAAACTCGACGATCTCGAATCGCCTGAGCGAGTTCGCTAGCAGATGCAAATGTCAGGTCATTCATCTTTTTGTTTTTAGTTAACTATATTAACTTATTAGTTTACAGCAGTTTTAGGCTTTAGCGAAGATCTACCCACCCCACTGGTCGGGTCACCCGACCAGTAGCCCTACGGGCACCCCTCCTGGGAGTGGATTTTCACTACTTCTTACTTCTTACTTCTTACTCCTTACTAAAAAAATGGGTCGTCCAACTAAGGAAAAATCGCTCACCTCGCGCGATGTTGTCGATGCAGCGATCGCGTGTCTCGATCGAGAAGGTGAATCTGCTTTAGGTGTCAATCGCGTAGCGCGAGAGCTAGGAATCAAACCACCAGCTATTTACAAGCATTTAGACGGAAATACCGGATTGCGTCGCGCTGTGGCGTTGACAATTTGGCGCGACTATCTTGCCGATTGTCAATGCCAAACTGCTGGAGTGACAGAATTCAAGCCCTTATTTCTGCTTAGTGCCAGAGCTACCCGCAACTTTGCAAAAGCTTATCCAGCTCGATATCAAGTGATGATGGAATATCAATTGCGTCCTAGCGATGCGGAAGAAGCGGAAATCATCCAACACTCGCTAGGTTTATTTCAAGCAGCAATGCAGCTTTCGACCTTAAATCGAGACGCGATCGTGGATACAATGCGGATGGTAAATGCGGCGATTTTTGGCTTTATTACTCGCGAACGATCCGAACTGATGACGATAAATCGCGATCCCGATGCTAGTTATGAGGTGATGTTAGCAGCACTGATTGTCGCGATTGAGTATATCCGGCAGGACACTCCAGCGATTGAAATCGCCGCTTGTGATGCAACGCGAACCCAGACGGTGCCTTACCCTACGGGATAACACACCCTACTTTCTACTTCCCGATCTAGCAACGCCTATTTTTCGGTATTGCTAATTTCAGTTAATTTGACAGCACCAGCCGCGATCGCTTGCCCGATGAAAGCTTTGATAAAGTCTTCCTTGCGATTTAATTGAAACTGTTGCTGCACGGCTTCCGCCATCCCGCCATCACCCCACGATCGATCTTGGCGGAAGTATTCGATAAAACTGCGTCCGGCAATTCGGGTTAAATAGGCGGCGGTAATACCTTGAATGCCTTTCCCTAGCGCGTAGGTAGTGACATTAATCGTGAGAGCCGCAGATAATAGTTGAATCGCACCTTTGACGATGCCCAAACTCGTCAGGGTTTTACCGAGCGAGAGAGCTAATTCTTGAGCTGCATCTTTATTTAAATCGCAGCCATAAATCTTGCCGATCTCGATAATCATCTGAGTATTAATTGCGGCGGTTGCCAGAAAATCGACTACTGGTAATGGGGTAATGGTGACAACTCCCGCACCGATCCATTGAAATCGATTCACGATTCGATCGGCTTGACGGCGACGTTGTTCGTCGATAAGCTGCCTTGCTTCAGCTCCTAACCGCTGGGATTGCAGTAAAATGTTATCTGCGACCAATTCTTCGCCTTCGGCTCTGAGAACGGCGGCTAGACGGCGGATGAGGGGAAATATATCGGGGTCGGGAGTAAAGATTTCGCCTGATTCTAATCGGACTGATTGGGGGTTAGCGGCGATCGCGATGACATCTTGGTGGTCGATCTCGCTCTGGACGCGGTTTTGAAGCTGGGCAATAATTTTTTCGCGATCGGCGGGTGGATATAAGTCGGTTTTGTTGAAAATTAGCAGCGATCGTTTGCCGATTTGAGCCAATCCCATCAGGGGGATATATTCGGACGATCGCAGGTCGTTATCTACGACAAATAACAGCAGATCGGCAGATGTCGCTAGCTCTCTGGCGATCGCTTCCCGTTGCGTACCTGCGATGCCAGCTTCTAAAATGCCGGGGGTATCGGTGAGTAAAATCTGACGATCTAAGCCTTTTAATTCGAGCGTATACGTTTCCCCTCTGGTTGTCGTCCCCATCGGCGCGCCGACTTCGCCGACAATCCGCCCGATAATGGCGTTAATTAGGGAAGTTTTGCCAGCCGAACCAGTCCCGAATACCACGACGCGAATTTGTCCCCGCGCTAAGTTTTCGGCGATTTCTCGCGATTTAGCTAGTAAGGCTTGACGGGTGACTTCATCTTGAATTTGTTGGAGCTGAAGATCGATCGCCGCTAGATTTGCAGTAGCAGCGGCGGTTTTTTCAACGGGAACAGTGGGTAATTGCTGCTGTTTAGCGTGCGATTTGCCCCACCAGCCTTGGAAAATCCCGGTATAGTAAATTATCGCCGCGATCGCGATGCCAATTAAGACTAAAATGCCGATTAATAGTGGTGTCGCCAGCCACGGTGTCGTCCAACTAACTTGGACGTAAAGAGCATAGAGGGAATTAATCAGCCACAGTGCCAGAATTGCGGTGGTAATTACAGCAATCGCGATCGACCAAGAACGGGGTAAACGCATCGTTGAATTAATAGCGATCTACTCATCATCCTAGCCGATCGTCACTCGATTCGGTCGGCACTTGCCAGACTTGAATCTCGCCATAACTACCTGTCGCAACCGTGCGATTATCAGCACTAATCGCGACAGATAAAATCGGTCGATCGTGAGCAGAAATGGTATGTAGGAGTTTACCATCGCTCAGATTCCAGATCTTAACCGTTCGATCGTCGCCACCACTGATAATTGTCCGCCCATCGGGGGAAAGTGCCAAGCAGCCGATCGGTTTAGTATGACCGATCGATGTATTTATTAAATTACCAGTCGCTACTTCCCAAATTTTAATCGTGCAATCGTGACTGGCACTGATAACTTTGGTACCGTCAGATGAGATGGCAATGCCACTAATCCGACCGCTGTGACCTAAGATTGTTTTGAGCAGCCGTCCTTCTTTCAGGTGCCATAACCTGACTGTATAGTCGCTGCTACCGCTGGCGACTAGTTGCGCTTGTTGGTGAGTCGCCACGCAAGCGACGTTTTGCAGATGACCCGAACATTGATGAATTAACAGACCGTTTTGCGGCTGCCAAATTTTGAGCAGCGCATCATTACCGCCAGAAACGAGTCGTTGACCGTCGCTGGTGAGGGAGATGGCATTAACAGCAGATTTATGATCGAGGAGCTGCGGTAATTTAGTCCCGGTCGTCAGTTGCCACCATTGAATCGTCCCATCTAAACTACCACTGACGATCGTTTCGGCATCGGCAGTTAGTAAGACACTATAAACCCAATGACTGTGACCGAGTAAGTTATGAATTAGCTTGCCGTCGGATCGTCGCCAGACCTTGACAGCATCGTCTATATGTGTTATGTCACCATGCCCGCTGACTAGCCACTGACCGTCGTTACTAAAAGCGAGACTGTAAATCTCGCTATAATAGCCAGTCAGTTGCTGGACTAGTTCGAGTCGATCGTAAGCAATTGCCTCCGGTAGGGGCATCGCCGTCAGTCCGATCGTCAGATCGGCTTGGGCGAGCATATTGGTGGCTTCGGTATCGGCCCAAGTTTGGGAAATTCCAGCCAATTCTGTCGAGTTGAGGGTGACGTGTGCTAGCCGTTGCCAACTCGATGCTGGGGCGGCAATTTGCTGACAGATCGTTGGCAGACAACTCGCCGATGGTACGACTTTTTCGATCGCCTGAAGCCGCTCGCGGGCATCTCTAACGGCTAGTTGGAGCGATTTACCACTAGAAAATGCTTTGAGGAAAAGTTTGACAAATTCCTGAGCGACTTGATCTTGCACGGCTTCGCGCATGACAATTAGGTTAGGAATTTGCAGATCTACTAACTCGCCAGCTAAGTCTAAGCCCTCGCCACAGTTGAGAATGAGGAGTTTCAAACCCCGTTGGACGGCGATCCGAATCCGATATTTAAATTCGGCAATCCCGATCGTATCGTGATGATTGATGTAGATCCGATTGTTGGGTAGATAGCCAGAAATATAACTGCTAAAAAAAATCGCACTCCAAGATTTTTGGCTGATGGCGTTGACAAAATCACTATGACTCGGTGCAACGATAAACTCAGATCTTGTATAGGGTAGTGCATCTAAATATGCTTTGGAGCGATCGAGTTTGATCCCTTGCGCGCTTGTGAGCATCGAGAGGACGGATATTTCTAATTGCTCTTGAGCGGCGGCGCGATCGGAGATCGTCGGGATTAGCGACAGGCTGACTTCCGATTGCGGATAGCGATCGAGTAATGGTTGCCAAATCGAATTCCAGGGTAGTTTTAAAAGTGCCTTAGAACGGCTGCGGACGATCGTCTCGATTTCGACTTCGGGATCGATCGTGGTGGCTAACCGCTCGCGGATGGTCTGGAAGCCGGGGGAACCATACCATTGATGGAAACTAGCCTGGATCATTGCACCAGCATCCAGACAGTCGTTAATCCGCTCTGGGACGAGACTGACTGCTTTATTACTCATCAGGCGATGATTCTGCGGATCGAGCCGTCGATAGCGAGATTGCCATTCCTGATACTGAGACATCATCTGTGGCAAATCTGGGAACGTTACGACTGTCTGTGTCAGTAATTGCCCCGTGGCAGCTAGAACAGTTAAATCTACTTGTAGTAACGATCCAGATTGAATCTCTTCGACTGTAAAAATTACTTCTTTACCCCAAATCTGCGAAGAAGATCGACCGACTGAAGCAGTGCTATTATCCTCGCGCACCTGACTATCGCCACTGCTTGTCGCCGGATAAGCATACAGCGGCTCCATTTCCTGACAGAGGAAATTAGCAACAGTGTAGTAATTAGTACTGTGATTGAGTCTAATGACAATCCGGTAAAGTAAATACTTTAGCTCGACGATCGAAGCATGACGATCTCGCAACTGTTGGATGTAGCTTTTGAATTTAGCCGTACTTAGTTGTTGTGCTTCATTACTCCAATTATTGGTACATGCACAAAATACCAGCTTTTTAATTCTGGCAATGTGATTGCTTTGTTCTAGATTGTGTACGATCGCATCCAGCATCCCCGACTCCCGATTAAGACTTAATTCCCTCGCACAGGCGGTTGCGCGCCCTCAGATCTCAGCCACAATATCGAACTCCTAAGCTGTTAAAATTTGATGCTTAACAACATCAAAAAGCCAGCAATATTCGATAATTTTTAGATAACTAGTAACAATTGTAGCTTGGATTTTCAACCCAAGTCTGCCGATCGGTAGCATCGTCCCCACCTGAATAGGTTGACACTTACCGACCGATCGATGAGATTAACTGTCTTATCTATTATTCCCAGCATCTGCACATTCTCTATCATCTCCTGTCGATCGGATTTTAGTAGCCAGTAACTAATAATTTGCCAGTAGTGGCTCCTCAGGGTAACTATGATTGTTAAAATTTTAGGTAGGTGGCTCATCATCTATGACTAGGTATCGATCTCGGCTGCATTGAGAGATGATAAGCTCAGATCTCGATCGCCTTTGCCGCACTAGACTGCCAATCATTTAACTTACTTACCTTCTGTCTTGAAAAGGTGCTTCACTTGCGGCGCACTTTTGGACGGGTTCCCCACTGGTCGGGTCACCCGCCCAGTTGTCAAAATAAGTGCGACAAGACAGGGCAAAGCCCAAGAACGCACTTTTCGCTCCCCGCTCGATCCCCCTACCTGCTGTTGATTTTATGAAAATTGCTAACGATATTACTGAATTAGTCGGTCGCACGCCGCTGGTGAGACTCAATCGCATCCCACAGGCTGAAGGCTGTGTTGCAACTATTGTGGTTAAGCTAGAAGGCATGAACCC
>NZ_JANPLS010000295.1:0-10667 GCF_031422475.1 Chamaesiphon sp. VAR_48_metabat_403 | reverse complement strand
TGTCTCGCCTTTTTTGACGGGGAACCCGTCCAAAGGCGAGCCGCAAGTAAAGCACCTTTTCAAGACAGGGGGATTCCCACCAATTTCGCTTCTCACCAGAGATGTGTATACACCGTAGCTTATAAAGGGTGGGGTAAAGGGACTACGCATCATCGCCAATAGACTATAGTTTTTGATGAGTATAAGCGTGTTGCTTGACATTATCGTCTTTAGTGACAACCCGATCGGCGTTGAGAATGCGTTTGCGATCGGTAGAATAATTAAAACTAGTATAGGTAGTGCCTTGAGGAATATGCACTTGGGCTTCGGTACGGCGTTTGTAGGTACGGGCGGAAGCAATACAACGGTAGGCAAATTCACTACTCAGTTGACAGTCGCTAGGGAAACTCGCCGGAATTTGCGGAGCATCGCCATCGATAGCGGCACCTAAAGTCGTAGCGGCGGCAATTTCGTAGGAGGTGGGAATACCTTTAATCAGGGCTTCTAATGCAGAAGAAGGGATCGGTTCGATGACTTTGACTTGATGAACGCCATCATCATCGCGAAAAAAGCAAGTAGCCACACCGATGACTAAATAGTCATCAGCAGTTAAATCGGGAGCATCGGCGATCGAAGTAATTAGGGTCATCTTAATTTAATAGCGCGCTCAAGTTTAGGCACTTACTTAGTTATCTCCATCGATCTTACCAATTTAACTAGGAACCGCAGATCCTCGTTAAACTACTTATTATAGTTAATCAACGATTATCGATCTTCGCTAAAATAACGATAGTCTCGATTACCTTTGGGCGCAGCCACTCCTGTGGAGCAACGCCAACACCACTAGCTCGTTTTTCGATATCCAGACCGTACATGCATACCGATGTCTAACTACATGGAAGCTTTTAGCCCTACACCACCTGAGTGGAGAGAACGCGCAACTCACGCCCAAGGATTTTGCTGTCCTAGCTGTCATGCTAGTTCTACCGCCGCTACCGCCGCTTGGATCGATCGTCGTTCTCCGGTATTTGTCGAAAATCGCAAACGCAAGTGGCAAGAATTTTATCTGTGCGAGTGTGGAACGGCGTGGTGGGGATGGAGCGACGATCGCACGCCTAATGAATTTGCCAACCGCGCACCAATCGGGGAAAATCGCAATCCTTTCAATGGCGAAGATGGCGATCTCGACTTTGATAGCTTTTTTGGCTACTTTTAAGGGAGGGGGAGCAGGGGGTGGTTGAGCGGAGCCGAAACCACCAGGGGAATGTGAGAGGACGGGGAGATTCCCTTTACCCTTTACCCCTAAAACCTAAAGCCTAAAGCCTAATACCTAATACCTAAACAAACTAAAACCTAAGCATAATGGATTGGCAAGAAATTTCTGGTAATTGGGTTTATATTCCGCGTCAGCCGCGTGCTGTTATCCATTTTTTAGGTGGGGCATTTGTCGCGGCTGCTCCGCATTTGACTTATCGACTATTGTTAGAAGGATTGGGCAAACAAGGTTATGCGACGATCGCGACATCGTTTATTAATACCTTCGATCATCGGGCGATCGCCAGCGAGGTTTATAATAGTTTTGAAGATACGTTAGAACTATTGCAACGTCGTAAATATTTACCCGATCGACTGCCTGTTTATGGCATCGGACACAGTATGGGCTGCAAGCTTCATCTCTTAGTCGGCAGTATGTATGAGGTCGAACGAGCTGGTAATATTTTGATTTCGTTTAATAATTTTTCCGCTCGCGATGCGGTACCGTTAATGGGGCAAATGCCATCTGAATTCAATATGGAATTCACCCCCAATCCGCAAGAAACGCTAGAGTTAGTAGCAGGTTATTATGATGTCCCCCGCAATTTAATTGTCAAATTTAATAACGATACCCTCGATCAGTCTTATACTTTGGGTCAAACTTTAACTAGAATTTTCCCAGGGACTGTTTCGACACAGATGCTTGGCGGCAGTCATTTAACACCCTTGGGACAGGATTTTCAATGGCAATTAAATCCCCAAATTTTTACACCGTTCGATGCGATCGGGCAATGGATTAAGCAAGAAGTTCACCGCGATCTCCATCAACTCAAAGAGAAAATGTTAGTTTGGCTCGATCCGGTTGGGGTGGTTTAAGGGATCGAGGGAAAGTCGCGATCGAGAGATACTTTTGGGTGTCGAAAAATCTGATAAGATCGAGCCAATAAATGTGTTGAATATTACTGGCGATCGAACTTGGCATCTGATTGGAAAAGTCTTTGCAAAAACACCGAGCTGCTAGCGCAAGCTGTATTCTGGTGCGGATTTTTCGGACAGTTGCTAACACTCGATGCCCTAGCAACACCGCTACCAGCGACTAGCGATCCGGCAACAACGATCGATCGGCAAATTCTGAAGATCGATCGGATTAAAGCGAGTGTTAATAATTTACCACCGCAACAGATCGAGATTGTCGGAGCGAGCGAGCGAGCCAATTGGCTGCTACCTTTCGATGCTACGCTCCAGCGATTAGAGATTCAACAAAAACAGCTTCCCACTGGTGAAATCGAACTCACGTCGCCTTACCTGCAAGTCAGATTGAATCCGCGTCAATGGCAATCTCATCCGCAGTTAGGTAAAGTTATTAGCATTGGCGAACTGCAAAAATTGCCAGGGCTGAAAATTGAATTTGACAACGCGGCGGGTGAGATCGCGCTTAAATTTAGTTACACCTTGCCCAAAGATCGCCCTAAACCCGTGGTGAAGGAAGCACCTGTGAGTTTAGAAGGATTGACGGCGATCGACCCGCCTACTGCCAGTATTAGTGCGGTACAGCAGCGAATCAACCTCAGCGGCTCGACGAATAATCAACTCAATACCCAGGGGGAATTTAAAGCTGTCGGAACGGTGTTGGGTTCGAGTTGGTATTTACGCGTCGATCAACCCAAACTTGCCAATCTGTTGACGTGGGGATTGAGCGATGCGGTCATCATCAACCAAAGTACTACATCCGACTGGATTGCAGGTTCCCAGAGTCCATTTTGGCGCAGACAGGGCAACCCGACGGGCGCGTATTGGGGAATTACGACCATTCAGCGGCAAGATTTTACACCGCCGACATCGCTGGCGGGGGGCGATTTTTTGCCTAACGATCGTTTACAATCGAGTCGGCTGGGGCGAACTGTCATCGGTCAAGCGCAACCGGGGACGGTGGTACGATTGGTGCGGGGGTTTACGACTAATGTTGTCGGACAGTTATTAGTCGATAGTTCGGGGGTATTTCGGTTCGAGAATGTAATCGTTAGTAATGACGGCGAGTTTGGGAGTAATTATCGGCTGTTGTTGTATCCTAACGGTCAGCTTACCGCCGATCCGCAGGTACGAGATGTCACATTTACGACGGTTCCAGGTCAATTACCCGTCGGTGCGGGGGCGTTTATTGCGTCTGCGGGGGTAAATTACAATCGGGGTACGAATGAATTTGTCGGCAAATTCGATGGCTTGCAGGGTGGGGTAGCTTATCGGCGGGGGATTAGCGAATCTTTGACTGTGGGTGGGGGTGTAATTGCCGATCCGCTGGCGGTACGCGGATCGAGTGATGTATTTTGGCAACCGACGGGCATACCCCTCCAGGCTTCGATTTCAGCAGTTACAGGCGATCGATGGGATATTGTCAGTAACCTTAATTATCAACCGACAGCCAGTTTTAATGCTAATTTTAGCAGCGATAAATTTTCCAGCCGTGCTGCGCTCAATTGGCTATTAACGCCACAATTTACGGCAACTAGTAAATATGATAGTTTGTCGGGGGTGGCGATCGGCGGTAACTATAATTTTAGTTTGCTTCCCAATAGCAGTAGTAATATTCAAGGAACGTTCGATAGTAATTCTTTTTTGCGGTGGAGCGCGAACCATAACCAGAATAATTGGCAAGTTGGCTTGCAGGGAAATGAAATTAGTCTCAATTCCGAAGTCAGCTATCGCATTCCCAATCAAAACGGAACCAATCACAATCTCGTCGCTAATTATCAATCGACTTATGCAGGTGCGCCGACTACTTTAAGTCAATTAATCTGGCGTTATCAATCGACACAGTTTCAATCCGAATTAGGCTACGGCTGGAGCGGTTTCGGTCGCGGTGCCAATGCGGGTGTCGGCGTAACTTTAGCTCCGGGTTTACAATTAATCGGTCGCTATCAGGGCATTTCTGCTTTTACCAATCGCGAGAATTTTTCGCTCGAAATTCAATCTACCCTCGATTTTCAGGGTGGTAGCGTGACTAATACGCGGGTAGAAGAATTGCGGACTCGTGGCGGAATTGCCATTCAACCATTTTTCGATCGCAATGGTAATGGCAAACAAGATCCTGGTGAAGAAAGTTATTGGCATTCCGAATTAGTTAAGCTCGATAATCAAGCACTCAATCCCAGTCAAACCACTCAATTAGCCAACCGCGTCGAAGTTAGAGCTGCACCAGGAAGTTATCGACTCGATCTTAATTTTGCGCGTCTCCCACCTCAGTGGCGAAATTCGATGACCGATGCAACTGGCAAACCACTCACCGCTCTGCGTGTTAATGTGGCATTGGGTAGTTATACTACTGTCTCAATCCCGCTGATGCCGATTTATACCGTGACGGGAATAGTGACTGACTCAATGGGTAAAATACGGCCCAATGTCGAAGTTATTGCCATTCAACTATCGACAATTACCGGAGATCGTCCACCGCCAACTATTCCCAATCGGCGATCGACAACAACTAAATCCGATGGTAGCTATGAGTTTGCCGATCTCCCCTTTGGAGCTTATCAAATTTCGACTTCTGGGCAATTACAACCCGCCACGATCGCCATTGTTTCTAGTTCGCCCATCTTGCAAAAAATCGATCTCCAACAAACTAGCCTCGGCTATTTAACACCCTGTCCTCGATTGCCGATCGACAACAAATCTCAAGTTTTTATTAATTGCTGGCAAGGTTTTTAAACCCCAAAAAATAAATGAAAAATATATTAATTCTTGCCGATGTCGCTCCCGATGCTGGATATACTAGGAATTTTGAATATTGCATCAAGGTTACTAATTTAACAGCATATCCCGAGCGGTTATTATTTATTCAAGTGACAACCCATGCCGATACCGCCACACCTTATCAACTCATCGAAACCGATCGATGTATTTCTTTGTCTGGATACCGAGCCGCTGCCAATATTGCCGCCATTAATAAAAGTCAATTAAGCGATTTAGCTCTCCAAAATATTAAATCTACCAAGATTTTGACTGAGCCTCGGCTGCAAAAGTTCTTAATTAAAAGTAAGTCAACAATTCCACTTCCTCATTCTGTGCCGCTGCTCAATGACGGCAAACAGGTAGTAGCTAACGTGCAGATTCAATCGATCGATAATAAAGATCTGAAATTTAAGATTGCCGATGAAAATTCATCGACGCTAAATGTATTTTTATTTCCAGCGATCGGCATGGCAATTTTAGGATGGCTGGCTTGGAAACGCGATCGTAAACTAGCAAGTTAGTACGTTATTTTTATTAGTTTAAAAATGTATTGAAAAGAAACACGCCAAATAGATAAGATGCGAGATTAGCGAAAAAAGACAAACTCAGACTCGATCGCCATGAATATTTAATTACCCATTTATAAATTAATCCTTCAACTATTACTACCGGAATTTCAAGTAATAGTGCCAGATAATTGAATCGATCGCTCGGTGCCAGCTCAAAGCTCATCTTTGGTAACAGATCGCTAAATATTTTCCAGAGAATAGGATGAGTTACTAACGTACTCGCACAGGCAACGATCGCCAGCCGTCGCCATGCTAATTTACGGAATTTCCCCCAGATACTCACAATTGCCGCCTCGATCGCGATCGAGATTGTGAGGGTAAATAATTCTAATAAATCGAGCTGCATTAAATCTGTTTCTAGTCGCCTACGGTTGATAACTGTTTCACGAAGGCATCATGTTCTGCTGCTGCCAAACCTGCTTGCAATACCGCCAAAACTCTTACCATATTTCCAGCGATTAAATCGTCTACCGCCAGCCATAAGCCTGGAAATACGCGACTCCGAATCGTACCATCGGCATCTATCGGTAAAGAGATATATTCCCCTTCTTGCAAATAAAACCAATCTACTTGGCGATCGAATACCTGCCAGACGATATATTCAGGAATACCATTGCGACGGTATGCACGTTTTTTATCGCCTAAATCGATCGACACACTACTAGCAGCGATCTCGACTACTAATTCCGGTGCCCCTTCGATGTAATCATCTTCACTCAACCGCGATCGACCGCCGCATTGTGATTCAATTAACAATACCGCATCTGGCTGCGGTTCGTTATCCATATCCAAACGTACCGTCGGCGCATCGCCTAATGCAGTCCCTGGGGTAGCAACCGTGTAATTTCCCAGCCAAGTCAGCAGACTAGCATGAGGTTGCCCGTGACTTTTAAAGCGCAGTGCCGCAGCCATGTAGACAACTCCTTCAATTAATTCGGCTCGTTTGAGCTGTGACATGTTATCGTAGCGTCGCTCGAATTCGTAACGAGTGAGCCTATCGCCATTTTCCAGTGGTGGAATTAGCCGACGATCGAAGGGTGTTTTAACCATTGCTAGAGCTGGGTTAAGGGTTTAAATAAGCGTATTTCAATTATAGATGAGAGTTCGGGCGAAACTAGTCAGCGACTTTCATGATGAAAAGTAGTTTTTAAAAATAAAACTGCTGCAATCCGCATTCTATCGTCAACAAATTGACAGAACCTGAGTTAGCTCCGCTCATTACCCACCCGCGACTAAAGTGCTAGCAGCTAAAGTCCACTGAAGTGGACTAAAGAGTCTCACAGTCCACTTCAGTGGACTTAATCTGTGAGATAAGGGGATTTATCCCCAGGTGGTCATTGAGCCTACCTACTAATTCGGAGCTGGGATAAATTCTCGATCGAGACATCAGCACCAGCTAGCGGTTGGGTAAATCTCCCCCAGGAGATGCCGATACAGCCCGCCGCACCGCCTTGACTTGCCATTACCATATCCCAGCGACTATCGCCCACCATCAGGGTGTGCGCGGGTTTTACCCCCAATTCCTGACAGGCAAATTGAAACAAGCGCGGATCGGGTTTGGCAAACTGGAGATCGGAACCTAACAGCACCTGAAAATCAGACTGCAATCGATGATAATTGGCAAATTTGACAACTTGGCTAGTCGTCGCCGCCGAAACTATCCCTAGTTTAAGCCCCGCACCTGCTAGGATGGCGATCGCATCAGCACAACCAGGAAACATCGCATTCGGAGTAGATTCCATCACTCGATCGACTTCATTAAAAGCTCCCCGCACGATATCTAGAGCCGCACTCCAGCCCCTGCCCGTTTCGGCAATATACGCCGCCGCTGCAATTTCATTCTCATAGCGACTGCCTACCGCCTGCAATCCCGCCGGATCTAATCCACGATCGTTTACGCCAAATGCCATCAGCAAAGGTTCGCCAACTCCCGGAATTTGCGCGTCAATCAGTCGCGCGCGTTTTTGAGCGAGATTGCGAAGATAGTCGCCAGAGTCTTCGAGGGTGCCATCTTTATCAAAAATAATTGCTTGGATGTCTGGAAATTGGCGGCTGAGACAATCGATCGAAATCATGGGTATTCCTTGTTGAGAATTGCAAAAATCCTGAAAATATCGCGAATCGATCCGTTATTCTAGAGAAAGCGTGCGAATAAAGCGATTCTCCGTTGGAGAGGTTAAGCCAACGCATTTATTAAAATTTTTACCACAGGTTGACAGCTAATCGTCAAATGAAAATTCACCTAGAACGCAATCTAAAGCCTCAGCCCCATCGATTGCGTTGTGTCGCTTGCTGGCACTCATTTTCTAGCGATCGATCTCGATTGCTATTACGCCGTCAAAATGGCTCTCTGATAGGCGATCTGTGTTGGGACTGTCTTCAACAAGGCACCAGCCACATTCAGCAACAGTTTAAGGATCGCGCCAGCGAATTATGCTCTCAACCTTTAAGTGAAGACATTTCTCCCTCTCCACACAAACAAGCTCTAGTGCTATGGGAATTAGCCAGCGAACCTTTAATAACTCCCCCCTTTTATTATTGGTGGTGGAAAAAATTAACCATCTTGGCGGCAGAAGCGCAGGAGTTGGAACTTTTCCGTAAAGGCGCGATGAATTCACGATCTCGTCAACCAAAAACACCTAAAGATTTATTTATTTCCGAAGAATCTTCGATCGGTAAAGATAATTAAATTAGTTGACATTCTACTAAAATCGCTGGCAGGGGTAATTCATGAGTTACCCCTACCAGCGATTTTAGTAGCGATTAATGACCGAGCATCCACGGACGACCGCCGTGACTTTTAGCTCTAGTTTTTAGATCTGGATCTGTTGCTGGTTTTGTGACTAATTGCGGTTCGGAATTTGCAGTTTTATGCAGTCGTAAATTACCATTCAATTGGACTCCAGGTATTGAGAAAATCCGTTTTGCCGACTCCTGACAATCGGGACAATTAGCCGGATTGCTACTGTCATTCATCGTGCGCCATTCATCAAAGATGCCGCAACTATTACAGCGAAATTCGTAAAGAGGCATGGGGGTAAGGAGTAAGAAGTAAGGACTGTTTTCGATAATTAAACGGGTAAGATATTTTTGTCGAAAATTGCGGTGGGAATGGCGACGGTACAACAGGCATTGGGGATATCGACAATGCCGCTGACTCGGCCTTCGACGGGGGCGCAACTGAGTAACAGATAGGCTTGTTCGCCTGTAAATCCAAATTTTTTCAGATATTCGATCGCATTCAAACATGCGCGCCGATAGGCAATATGGACATCCATAAAATATTGTTTGCCCGTAAATTCATCCACCGAAATACCTTCAAATACTAAGTATTCAGAATACTGCGGTTGGACGGGGCCGGGTTTGAAAATTGGATTTACCATCGCATATTTTTCCACGCCGCCTTTAATAATTTCGACGTGTAAATCGATAAAGCCAGACATTTCGATCGCACCACAGAACGAGATTTCTCCATCGCCTTGAGAGAAGTGAATATCGCCCATCGATAATTTAGCACCCTCGACATATACGGGAAAATAAATCTTGGTACCCTTCGAGAGATTCTTAATATCGCAATTGCCGCCATGTTCGCGCGGGGGTACTGTTCGCGCGGCTTCTGCTGCTACTCGATCGAAGTCCGAACCTGCTAAAGTACCTAAAATTGCGTTAGTAGGATTGGGTAATGCTGCCAATACGGGCACCTCTCCCGCAAAACCCGCCCCATAAGTGCGCCTGTCGGGTTGGGTTGCCATCAATTCTGATTCCCGTTTATTCCACGTCGCCAGCAGCTCGTGAGAGGGAGCGCAGCCGATTAAACCAGGATGGGTAATCCCCGCAAACCGCACGCCAGGAATATGCCGAGACTTAGTATAAATCCCCTCTAAGTCCCAAATCGCCTTTGCCGGATTGGGGAAATGGTCGGTGAGGAAGCCACCGCCATTCTTTTTATCGAAAATACCTGTAAAGCCCCATTCATCGCCCTGTAAAGCACCGATATCGAGGATATCTACGACCAGAATATCGCCCGGTTCGGCACCATTAACCCAAATCGGCCCGCTCAACACATGTACGACTGTTAAATCGACATCGCGAATATCATCGGGGCTATCATCATTTTTGATCTGTCCGTCCGTCCAGTCTTTACATTCAATCCGAAAAATATCGCCAGGATTGACAGAAACTACCGCCGGAATATCGGGATGCCAGCGGTTGTGTCCTGGCATATCCTGTTTATCCATCGATTTGGTCAAATCTACTTGAAATAATGTTTTAGGCATAAGTTATAAAGATGGAAGAAGATCGGAACAAAATCTAACACATCATATTTCTGAACAGCCTGACAAATCTTAAACTTAGGCGATTGCGAACACTTTAAAAAGCGTAGGTCAAAATTAAAGTTGCATAAAAATACTGGCAAATTTCAACCTAATCTTCGAGAGCGAATTTGGCTGCTATTTTGCTTGTATGTACCTAAACTGGCGATCGATTTAACTTGATTTGCATAACAAGATTATCGACCGATTCAATAAATATTGGATGTATCGGCATATACATTCTTGGGTTTGTGGAGACAGTCGGGGAATAATATTTATATTAAACGTCATAAATAAAGGTTCGATCGATGGCTACACCCACCCTGACTATATCCGGCAAAGTTTTGGGCAAAAGCCAAAATCTATTTACAAGCTGGCAGATGTCTCTATCAGAGCAGCCGCTGACATTAGCGGAATTACTCGCCCAAATCGTGAGATCGGAAATTCGATCGTTTCAAAGTAGACAAGCCGATCGAAGAACGACCAAAGTATTGGGCATAATTGATATTGAGGCGGGAGTTGCGCTGGGTAAAATTAGTAGCGGCGGTAGCGATCTCGAACAGGTGGTGGATGTGAAGAGTGCGATCGAGAATGCCCTGCAAGCCTTCAAAGATGGGTTTTACCTCGTATTTATCGATGACGAGCAGCAAGAGGACTTGGCGGCGGTTTTAGACCTCACGGTTAATTCCGAACTTCTGTTTCTCCGTCTTACGCCGTTAGTTGGTGGGTAACGTAGAACACCTGCGATTGAAATCGCGGCTAATGTTACAAAGTCCGCCTACGCGGACTAAATCTAATATGTTAGTCCGCGTAGGCGGACTTTGCA
>NZ_JANPLS010000294.1:0-2042 GCF_031422475.1 Chamaesiphon sp. VAR_48_metabat_403 | reverse complement strand
AAAAAAAAAAACTCTTCCGACGGTTTTTTTTCTGGGGGGGCTAACTTGTTTTATTTTATTATAATAATTTAATTTTTTTTTGGTACCCCTACTCCCCTTTTTTTTTTTACACCCCCGATCAAACACGACTCGAAGCCCTCCATCATCCCTTCACAGCCCCCCATCCCGACGACATCGCCGATCTGACAACCGCCCGCGCTCAAGCCTACGATATCATCTTTAATGGTACCGAAATTGGCGGCGGCAGCGTGCGAATTCATCAACGCGAAATTCAAGAAAAAGTCTTCAGCGCGATCGGATTATCGACCATCGAAGCTAACGACAAATTCGGCTTTTTACTCGAAGCATTTGAATTTGGTACCCCCCCACACGGCGGGATTGCCTACGGACTCGATCGACTGGTCATGTTACTTGCAGGTGAAGACTCGATTCGCGATGTCATTGCCTTCCCCAAGACGCAACAAGCCCGGTGTTTGTTGATGAATGCCCCCGCAGGTGTCGATGCCAAACAACTCAAAGAATTAGAGGTAATTTCTACCTATAAGCCTAAGGCAGATAGTTAATAATTGACCCAGAGCTTGGCATTAGAGCGTTCGAGTGTGCGGTCAAAATTTTTGACTAAACTGCTCGCTCGAAACGCACGCTGCGGCGAGGATTTCAGGAAATGTTTGAGACGACAGTACTAAATTATGCGATCGACGTTAAAATTTAGTAATAACTATTCTCAATTAATCTTAACCTCAATTGCGATGACGATCGATTTAGCACTCTCAGAGTTCGAGGAATTGTGGGCACAAACCAACAGTCCTCTCAATGAAGAGAGTGTAGGGTTAGAAGCACTTTTTCACACACCGCCATCACTGGGATCGGGATGCCATTGGGAGATTCAACTAGACGCAGAGTTTACCCTATCAATTTGGGATATTCAGGGGCGAGATGATGTGCGAGTACAACAGATCGAGTCGAAGGAGCATCCGATCGAGTTTGGCGTGTTATTGTCGGGGTGTATCAGTAGCAATGTAGGTAATTGGAATCAGGCGCGAACCTTAATTTCGGGCGGTGGCATCCAGCGCAAAATGGTCGTCGATTATCATCAAGCGCAACCTATGATTGGCGTGTGCATTGAGTTATCCCCTGCCAGATTAGCAATGCTGTTTCCTGGCGAGGATGGGCAACTCGAATCAGAGTTAGAGTTTTTAGCCAAGGGGGATGACTGGCAATCGATCCTTTACCCCCCGAATACAGCAGAAATCGCTAGGGTAGTGCAGCAAATTAGATTTTGTCCCTATCGCGGCACTACTAAACGCATGTATTTACAGGCAAAGGCACTAGAAATTATGTCATTACAACTTGCCCCAGTACTCGCTGGTGGCGACACTTTGAGAGAGAATCGATCTGCGGAGCCAGAAATATTACCTAAACTAAAATCTCAGACGATCGCTAAATTACATTATGCTCAAGAAATTATTCAATCGAGATTAGATAATCCGCCCACATCAACTGAATTATCACAGCAATTGGATCTGAGCGATCGCACCCTCCGGCGGGGATTTCGATCGCTATTTGGGACTACGATAGTTGGTTATCTAACGGAGCAACGGTTACAGCAGGCAGAATTATTGCTCAGAAATACCGATCGCACTGTCGCCGATATTGCCAACTATGTGGGTTATGCTCATTTAGGCTATTTTGCCCGCGCCTTCAAGCGCAAATATGGCATCAATCCTAGTGATTGTCGTCAGCGCAAAGCGCAGGCATAGCGTCGCAGATGGCGAATCGGGCAAAAAGTCAGTTTTGGGGTAATGTAGCCATAAGAGGGTGTCTGAAAAGTCTTATTGGCTTCGATCGTAGATCTAAATCCCCCTTTTTAAGCAGGGCTGATTCATTCCCGATCGGGCTTAGGTTGTCAAGATTAAAAGCAATTAATTTCGATCGAATAAATGGTAATTTCATACTAAGAAACAACCACATTCATCTAAAAACCGATTGCTTTAGACATTGACAAATTCATTCCCAAAGGGGATGAATCAGCCCTGCCTTTT
>NZ_JANPLS010000293.1:0-25100 GCF_031422475.1 Chamaesiphon sp. VAR_48_metabat_403 | reverse complement strand
GGGGGAACCCCCGCATAAAACGCCGCTAAACCGTCGGGAAACAAAGGTGTGCGCGCATCCGCAAAATACTCCTTACTCCATGACCAGAGATCGCAAGCGACTGTCAATCTCCGGTCATAAACTCACTATACCCATAAATACAAAAATCCCATCTCTATGACTAAAATTAGCTGTAGAGGTGGGACTTTTGAGTTGATACTAGATTAATAGCGATCGGGGAAAACGATCGGTTCGGAGCCGGATGGGGGTAATCCAGAGGGCGGATCGATGGGTTCGTAGTCCACATAATTAGCGGTGCTACCTTCGCCAGATCCGGTGCTGGCGCGATCTGTTGAGGGGTTTTCTGGACGTTTCTCGCGTCCAGCAGAGGCTGTGCCTAACGGCAGGCTATCGCCAACGCCAACGGAGCGAGGGCGACGACGGCGGGGTGCAGTGTCTACATCGTCAGCGACGGCGACATCGCGAGATCGCGACGATCTTGTCGGTGCGGGATCGTCTTCGCGTTCTTCTCTGCGTCTGGAACTAGTCGATCTGGTCGATCGATTGTTAGCAAGATCGGCATCGGGTAGAGCGCGACGAACTGGAACGGGCGCATCGTCTGTTTCATTCCAGTCATCTTCATCGTCCCAGCGGTCGTCATTACGACGGGCTAAGGAGCTGACATTACGGGCTGGCTCGGTACGACGACGGCGAGTAGTTGTTTCGGGTGCATAACCATCGGCTTCGAGCTGTCTGGAATTGGCACGACGACGGGGGAAATCCTCACTCTCTTCATCGTCGCGGCGATTGCTACGACGATTCTCGCGTCCAGTAGAGACTGCGCCAGTGTTGTCGCCTTTAATCCGGCGGCTATTGCGGGGACGCTCATCTAACTCGCGATCTTCAATTTCGGCTTTATAACGGCGGCTGACGGGGCGTTCGTCTACTATTTGACTTTTTTCTTTGGCTTGGTCGTTGGCAATACCGCGCAGTTTGATACTTTCATAGGCAAAGTAGATCGCCGAACCGCTGAGTAAAAGTTGCCCGAATTGGAGAATCGGATCGAGCCGCCAACCTTGGAAAATTAAAATAAATCCGCAGATAATCCCGATGGCGGTAAAGGCAATATCTTGATCTCGCGATAATTCGGGACGCACGGAACGTAGAAAATATAGTCCCGCCCCGGCTACTGCTAAAATAATTCCCAAAAAACTGGCTGTGTTCAGCCCAAAATTAACCATTAATTTGCTCCAAGTTCAAGGCAAGTTCGCAGATTCCGATCGACTAACTGGTACGGGTTTATCGATCCTAACAATTTTTAGTAGAAAATGTGTGGTAAGGAAGCGTGCGATCTCTAGTTTGCCTCGACAGGTCGCGTTCGTCCATCCGTAGATCGACTAATTTTGACACAAAAAACCTCAGATCGGCTGTCAGAGCCAACTGAGGCTGGATAACCCGATCTTATAAATCCTAAGAACGTTGAATTTTATCTTTTTGGCTGACGAAGATCAAACCGATGGTCGCGGGAACGACGACGATGAGGGCACCAGCAAGCAGGCTATATATAAAGTTGGCTAATGAGGGTGTCATAAAATATTTTTGTCCTGCGATCGCGTAAGAGATTCTTTTATCTAATTCTATCTATTTAGATGCACGCTGAGAAGTGTTTGGGCAAATTTGGTGGAGTTGGCTATTTTGCGAGGGTGCGGGAGTCGATCGGGACAATTGAGGGGATTTACCGATGGGATTGTTATGATGGAGCAGAGGATTCGATCTCCTTACCAAGTCCGATGTCTAAATTTACTTAAATCTGTTGCGATCGATGATCTCGAACCTGAGAAAGTTCTGTCAATTTTGCTTAATCGTGCTAGTTACCGCAGTTGCCACCGTGACGCTGCTATTTCCCCACTCGTGGCAAGATCGGCTCTCCTCTAAAGACACAACCTTAACAGGTACGATCCATTTCCCTCAAATCCCATCGATGACTGCGCCGACTTCCGAATTAGCCTGGAGTGAAACTGGGGCAACAGTACTGCCGCTAGCCGCTCAAATCATGGAAATTCGTAATCCGCAGGGTGTACCTTTAGATCGGGTTCAAAAAGGCTACTTGCGACCGTTGTTTGGTAATTTGGTCGATCGGGTGAGGATCGTTTACAATGCTCAACTACTCGATCGATGGACGCAGGGCGGAAAAGAGACACATATTGGCGGTGTCGATTCGTCAGCCCAAACTTATTGCGATCGAATTTATATTCGGGCAGGCTACCGACCTAACGATACCGATCGATTGGTGTTGTTGGCTCACGAACTCACTCACGCTCAACAATGCGATGGTGCTGGCGGCATCGTCCGGTTTGGCGAAAGTTATTTTAAGGGTTATTACCAAGGCGGACAAACTTATCAAGATAATCCGCTGGAGAAGTCGGCACGGGTAATGGAAAAAAAGTTTACCCGCCAGTTATGCAACACGATCGGCTGTCCGCCCCGGAGCGGACGTTATTATGTCAATTATAAAGGCTGGGGAATTAAGCTACCCGTTAATTTGTAACTTTAACTAATTTTCCCCAAATATCGCTGAAGATAAGGCGAAAACACCTCATAAATTAGTGTTAATGGTTGACCGTGATGCCAAAATAAGTAGTGACGACCCCAAAATGGCCCAGCTTCCCCAAACGCCTGCGCGAGTACTGGCGAATCGCCATAATAAATTCCCTGGACATCCCGATACAGTTCGGTACGTAATTTGGCTAAACTCGCCCAAATCGGCAAAGATTTATTCTCTAAATATTCATCGACATGTCTGGCTTCCCACCAAGATGTCGCATAAGCCAACCGTTGCCCCGATGCGGTTCTCAGCCATACTTGCCGCCGGACTCTCGGCCCCGGTACTACAGATAGCGAACTCGGCGCAAGATCTTTATCCATGCCAATTGGAGACATATCAATGACATCTACTTCTGTTGGTTCGCCTGTAAGTAGTTGGAGGTGCCGAGTGGGCGATCCATCGCCGAGTAACAAAATCTGCCATGCAGGTGAAAGTTGCTGGTGAGGTAAGCCAGTTTGAACTAGTTCGGCTCCCCCCTGCCAAATTGGCTCCAGCGCATTCCAGCTAGTGGAGATTATCGTTCCGATAGGCTTCGCCAACGAACTATTACCGAGGTCGGTCGTAATATTCAAAATAATTAATAAATTTTAATACTCTTTTGTTAATATCATAATCAAAAATGCGGGCAAAAGTCGATCGCCAGCAGCCGCAAACCAGATCGATCCTTTAAAAAAAGCTCGATCGTTTGCTATAATAGAAAACCTTTGTACCAATTATCGATCGGTCTCGGTTCGGCAAGAGCCATTTATTTATGACTAAAAAACGGGTTTTATCTGGCATCCAACCGACTGGTAATTTACACTTAGGTAATTATTTAGGCTCGATCCGCAACTGGGTCGAACATCAACATCGGTATGAAAATTATTTTTGTGTAGTCGATCTTCATGCCATTACCGCCCCTCACGATCCGCAAACTTTAGCCGAAAATAGTTATACGATCGCGGCTCTATACTTAGCTTGTGGTATTAGTCTAGAACATGCGAGTATTTTTATCCAGTCGCACATTCCCGCGCACAGCGAACTAACCTGGCTGTTAAATTGCGTCACTCCTTTGAACTGGTTGCAAGACATGATCCAATTCAAAGAAAAAGCCATCAAGCAGGGTGAAAATGTCAATGTGGGACTATTGGATTATCCAGTGTTAATGGCTGCGGATATTCTGCTATACCAAGCTGATGAAGTTCCCGTTGGTGAAGATCAAAAACAACATTTAGAACTGACTCGCGATATTGCGGCGAGATTCAATCATCAATTTGCCAAGCAACAACCCGTGCTTAAATTACCACACGCGCTGATTCAAGCCGATGGCGCGAGAATTATGAGTCTCACGGATGGCACTAGAAAGATGTCCAAATCCGATCCGTCAGATCTAAGCCGACTCAATTTATTAGATCCTCCCGATCTGATTCAGAAAAAAATCAAAAAGTGTAAAACCGATCTCGAACGCGGATTGACATTTGACGCGAGTCTCCAGGGGAGAGGCTCCGCCAACGATCGTCCTGAATGTCGGAATTTACTAACTTTATACATGTTAATGTCTGGTAAGTCCAAAGAAACCGTCGCTGCTGAATGTCAAGATCTGGGTTGGGGACAATTTAAACCGTTACTCACCGAAGCCACGATCGAGCATCTCCGCCCGATTCAAGCTAAATATCAAGAGGTAATGACTGACAAAACTTATTTAGCGTCTGTCCTCCAGTCTGGCAGAGATCGCGCCGCCACGATCGCCGATCGCACTTTGGCGGAAGTTAAATCGGCTCTGGGGTTTTCACAAGTAGGGAGTTAGGAGTTAGGAGATGGGAGATGGGAGATGGGAGATGGGAGTAAGAAGTAAAGAGTAAGAAGTAGGGAAAATTGTGCAGATCGTCAATTTAGGACAATTAAATTCAAATAATTTCTAGCGAATTAGTAGACTTAGTTAGTACGACAGATCTATAGTAGTTATATATTGAATTTTGAGACGATCTCCTAATGGAATTAACTAAAGCACAACAGGAACTCTACGATTGGTTGGTCGATTATATTCGCGAACACCAACACGCACCTTCAATTCGTCAGATGATGCAGGCGATGAACCTCAAATCGCCCGCTCCCATTCAAAGCCGATTGGAACATTTACGGAGTAAAGGTTTTATCGAGTGGGCGGAAGGTAAAGCCCGGACGATTAAAATTCTTAAATATGCAGCTAGTGGCGTACCCATCTATGGCACGATTGCCGCTGGGGGATTGGTAGAACCTTTTACCGATGTTACCGAAAAATTAGATTTATCGCCAATTTTTCATCAATCCGATTATTTTGCCCTGCAAGTTATGGGCGATAGTATGATCGGCGATTCGATCGTCGAAGGCGATATGGCTATTATGCAGCCTGTTAAAGATTCAAACGATGTCAAGAATGGCACGATTGTTGCTGCCAGGGTTGAAGGTCAAGGTACCACGCTCAAACGCTATCATCGTCAAGGCGAACAGATTACCCTTCAACCAGCCAACCCTAAATATAAACCGATCGAGGCTGAAGCTCATTTAGTTCAGCTCCAAGGTGTTTTAATTGGCGTTTGGCGCGGTTATCAATCCATGAAACGATAACCTCACATCTTGCATTAAAACATAGTTACTAGTGTTTTAGCGAAAAGTGCGGTCTTGGGGCGCGAGCTTTGTGGGGGAAGCTTCCCCCACAAACATCGATTGAATCCCCTGTCTTGTCTTGTCGTTTTCTTATTCGGGGGGAACCCCCGAATAAAAACGCCGCTGTCGCACTTATTTTGACAACTGGGCGGGTCACCCGACCAGTGGGGAACTCGTCCAAAAGTGCGCCGCAAGTGAAGCACCTTTTCAAGATAGTGGATAGTGGATAGTTTTAGTACTTAGCCGCTAGTGCAAGGTTTGAGTAAATCGATTAGGCTTCGCCTACGCTACGCGAACGCACCGACATTTATCGCTTTAGTATTAAAAGTAGGGGTAATTCACGAATTACCCCTACTTTTTTGCAATGTTACTGAATAATTTACAGTTCGATCGCTTTACATCCTTGCCTCAAACCAACAGCAACACCTAAAATCTAACTGTCACACCAAACTTTCATCTCCAAGCTCCCATCTCCTAACTTCCTAACCGATGAAACTAACATTTATTATCGACCCGATCGCCAAATTAGATCCTACCCACGATACCAGTGTGGCATTGATGGAAGCAGCCGATCGACTGGGGCATCAGGTATGGATTACTCGTGCCGAAAAATTGAGTGTCGTTGGGGGGCGGGCGTGGGGCTTGCTTCAACCAGTCAAACTTACACCCGTACAGCTCCAGGATGGTCGCTGGGTGGCGCAGGAAGACTGGTATACGCTCGGTGATGTAGTCTTCCAACCTTTAGACGAAATGGATGCCGTCTTCATGCGGACAGATCCACCTGTGGATGTGCCGTACCTGTATACCACCTATATTCTCGACTGTATCGATCCGAGCAAAACTTTGGTAGTAAATAGTCCAGCCGGGTTGCGCGCTGCTAATGAGAAAATGTTCGCGCTGCAATTTGCCCAGTGGATGACAGAAACGATCGTTTCACGCGATAAAGACGTAATTCGGCAATTCGTAGAAACCCATAGTGCGGCTGTATTAAAGCCATTAGGCGGCAAAGGTGGGGAAGGAATTTTATTTCTGACACCAGACGATCGCAATTTTAATTCTTTAATTGAAGTCAGCACCAGACAAGATCGCGAACCGCTGATGATTCAAAAGTTTCTCCCCGCCGCTAAGGATGGGGACAAACGAATTATTTTACTCGATGGTAAACCTTTAGGTGCTGTCAATCGGATCCCCACGGGCAAAGAGTTTCGCGGTAACATGGCAGTCGGCGGACGCAGCGCACAGATAGATATTACAGATCGAGAATACCAAATGTGTGCGGAAATTGCACCTAAGTTACAAGCGGCTGGTTTATATTTTGTCGGCATCGATGTCATTGGTGGCTATCTGACTGAGGTAAATGTTACTAGCCCTACCGGAATCCGCGAGATCGATCGACTCAATCATGTCAGTTTAGGTCAACAAGTCATCGAGTGGCTGGCAGTTCGCTAGTTTAGAATTAGGTTTTAGGTTTTGGGTTTTAGGGGAAAGGGGAAAGGGTTTATTAGAACTGCATTCTTTAGTTTTTCTCCTCCCACACTCCCCACACCTCCCACACATTTCATTTCCCCGCTCCCCGCTCCCAACTCCCCGCTAATTAAGCTTTTTTGCTGAATCTAGAAATCGATCGAAAATTTCCCGGAAACTGAGTTAAAACTGATGTAGATAGCTGTAGATAAACCTTTTAAAATTGAGTAACGATCGATTCTTATGCGAAACCATCAACACTTAGCGGCATTACTGACTGGAACGGCAATTGTTAGTGCGATCGTTATCACACTTCCTAATGCTGCTAGCGCACTTCCAGGTACAAAAGTAAATGATATAGCCCGCGAAGTTACAGTATTAATTAGAGGAGAACAAGGACATGGTTCTGGGGTAATTATCCAAAAAGTTGGAAATACTTACTATGTTTTGACAGCCGAACATGTCGTCAGACAAAGAGATAGTTTTAAACTCGTAACCGCCGATAAACAAGCATACGAAATCGATTATAGTAAAATTAAACGATTGAATGGAGTCGATCTGGCGATCGTCAAATTTACCAGCGACAAAAATTATCCAGTCGCCAAAATTAGCAATACCAAAACCACCGAAGGACAAGATGTATTTGTCTCTGGTTGGCCGTCGAATGGAGCGGTAGGTAACGCGGCTGGCGGTGAGTTAGTCAGACAATTTACTGGTGGGACTATTTCTGGCTTTCTGCCCAAATCTCTCAGCGGCTATAGCACGATCTATACAAATGTTACCCGTGCGGGGATGAGTGGTGGCCCGTTATTAGACACTGCGGGTAGATTGGTGGGCGTTCACGGGCTGGGAGACAAAGAAGATGCCAGTCAATTGGTTGCATCTGGCGTGAGTAAAGAAGCCGTAATGGGGTTAGCTGCCAAAATCAAGCCGGGATTTAATTATGCCATCCCGATTAGCGTTTTCTTACAAAAGGCTGGTACTGTTGGCATCGATACCGACACGCTCCAAGTCGAAAAATCTCCAGCTCCCGAAGCAGGTACGGCTTATGTCGCCAGTGGTAAAGTAGATGCTCGCGATAAAATCGATGATATTAAAGCTACTTTAAATTCTGTTCGTCAAGTCACAAATACAGTCAATAGCGTCACGGATACAGTTAACGATACGAAACGTTCGATTGATGGTTTCCGCCGCTCGTTTGGTTTCTAAGCAAATAACTTCGATCCTAATAGCAGCTTGGTAATTATATTACCGAGCTGCTTTTAAATTGGCAGATCGATTAATTGTGAATTGAAGAGTTAAGATCGTCATGGAGATCGATCGTCAAGATAGTATCATTCAGATGACTCATATTCATGGCGTTAGCAGATACTAATAACGGTGAAGTATCGACGATCGCAAAGTCGTACAAACGCGAAACTTCTTGAATTACAGATTTCATTTGCTGAGATTCAAAACTAAATAGTGGATTAGATGGCTTCGATCCAGCAGTTAATACATCTAGGTTATCCATCACTCGCCATGAAATTTGTTTGAATTTAGATTTGCCAGCTAACAACTCGCTCAAACCTTTTTCTAAGGGTAGTTTCCAGTACTGGTGCTGATAAGGATTGCGCGTATCGGCATCAATTAATAAAACTTTCTGACCCGATCCGGCAATTGCTGTTGCCAAATTAGCTGCCTTTTGAGATTTTTCTTCGCTAGCTAAAGTACTCGTAATTATAATCACTTTTAATACTTTTTCCGAGTCAGTAGCTCTCAAATTAAATTGAATAATTTGGAACGTATCTGAAGATAAAGACTTCCGAATATCCCTAACTGTTACCTCTAGGTTGGTTAATTCTGGACTACTACTGTCTAAAGTATAAGCCGAACTACTTTGGACTGGCATCGTGCCTAACAATCTGTTTCTAAATAGCTTGCTAACATCTTTGCCCGGTGCTGCAAACTTATCTCGCATTTCTAGACAAGCAACCGCACTGGTTGAGAGCAAAGCACCCATCAATACACCCAAGCTGACGACAATATTTTTATTAGTATTATCAGATCGATCGGGAATAACGGCATTATTAATAATACGTGCATTCGATACATTATTATTTTTTGCTAACTGAATTTCTTGAACCTTTTTTAATAAAGTTTGATATGTAGATTGCGAGACATCTAGCTGTCTCTCTAACTGGCGTTGCGTTTGCACCAACTGTGGCATAACGCGCACTCTTTTTTTGTAAGCAGTAAGAGCATTCTGAAGCGAAGCTAGTTTTTTAGTCCCTCCAGTTAGTTGCACTTCCGATTGCAATAAATCCTTAATTAAATTTTGTTTGAGTTCTCCTACCCGTAGCGATCCTTGGGGAAGATCTACTTTACTTCCAGTAGTGCTACGAATTTGCTGTTTCAATAGTGTATTTAATTTAACTTTCCTATCTTTGAGACCGATTAGAATCGGATTATTTTCGGAAAAGCGACTACTTTCAATGGCAATCTGTCGATCTAGATCTTGAAGTTGAGTTAAAATTGCTTGGATGGCAGGCGATTGACTGGTAGCACTAAATGTTATTGCATCCTGAGAACTTAGTTTGATTTTTTGACGTAGTTCTTTATTTTGAGCTGTGAGATCTGCTAGCTGAGATTGAGTCGTCGTAATGCCACTTTCTAGAGTTCTAATTGTTCCGACGGCTGTTTTTGACTCTTCAGATAAATCGATGATATTGTTTTGCTGTTTGAATTTACGTAATTCTATTTCTGCTCGGTTGACAGCTACTTGCGTTTGGGGCAACTGCTTGCCCATAAATTGACTTGCTGCTTCTGCCTCAATTCGATTTGTCAGAATATCATTTTCTACATACACATTCATTAATGTATTAACTACGTTAGCTGCATAATCGGGATCGCGGTTTTTATAGTTTACTTGTAAAATATCTGCGCCGCCAACAATTTTGATATTTAATTTAGATTGTAACTCGGCAATTTTGAGTACTTCGCCACGATCGTTCTTGAGACGTAATTTCTCGATCGTTCTTTGTAACAATAGATTTGACGACAAAATCTCAACCTGAGTAGCCAGCGGATTTTGATTAGAAACTAGTGGTTTCAAATCTGCTGATTCTCCGCCTTCTGTATTACTAGGTAAGAGATTAGATCCCAATACTTTGAATGTAGAGTTTTTGAATAACAATCTTCCTTCTGCTTGATAAGACGATTTTAGTAAAGATGCAGCAAAAATACTTAGGATTACGGTAGAAGCAAAGATACTCACCGCAGGTATCCAGTGACGTTTTAAGATTGATAAATAATTACTGAAATTCGAGTCAATAGATTCTTTGGAGTTTGTAAAACTTTGCATGTAATCTACTATTAATATTTTATGTAGCTTACTAGTATAGCAATTACACTTCAGTGCCCAAATCAGTCAAAGTACTGGCTTGAATTGCAATTGCATGTAACAAAAAGATCTAAGTAAATTAAGTTTTTAGCCGATCGGCATTAGTAGCTATGTCGATGTAATGCTTGCTCGAACTCACACTTGTTATTTTAAATTGAATTTACTGCAATACTATTTCAGTATAAAATGTATTTTATTTCTTAATAAATCAGCATAATTACTTAGCAGCAATAATCGCTCGCAATAGAGCGATCGTCCAGACAAAAATCAATTATTTTATACATTAATCCTGTCGATTGCGGACGGAATTAGCAATCGAGCTACTGTAGACTTAGCATCGGGATGAGTGGCTCGATCCTGGGCAAAATTGTCCCCACTCACGATCTTGTCACTAGAAAACAAATATTAGATGAAGAATTTAAGCTTTTTTACCATGCTAATTATTCCCGGATTCACGGGCGCGATCCTCTCTGGATATTGGGGTTATGCAGATTTCGCCAGACTTACAGAAGCCGAGCGTAACTTTCAACAGTTAGTTGTCAATAAAGCAAACCAAAGAGAATTATTTATCGCCGCTCATCGAGAAAATATCCATCGACTGAATGTAGCGGCTGAAGGTGTGTGGATTGGTTTAGGTTTAATTACAGCAGGAATTGGGATGATGGGCATAATTACGCGCGACTAGCGGCACAGCCAGATGTAGGCATGGTTTATGTTATAAAAGTGAGTATTATCTTCTTAAAATCTAGTGTCTCAAGTTTCTTTAGATTGCGCGATCGCCTTTGCTCGAATGGGTCGATTAATTAGCTTTCCAACTGACACCGTTCCCGCATTAGCCACACTTCCAGCACAGGCAGAACTCATCTTTCAAGCCAAACAAAGAAGTCAAGATAAACCCTTAATTTTGATGGCAGGGGAAGTTGCCGATCTGTGGCAATTTGCCCAGGGAAGCGATCGAGAATTAACAATTTGGCAAACTATTGCCGATCGATATTTACCGGGCGCGCTCACCCTTGTTTTACCCGCATCTAAGTTAATTCCCGCAGTGATGAATCCACGGGGAAATCGGACGATCGGTTTGCGAGTGCCCGATTGCGAGATTGCTCGATCGATCCTCCGTCAAACGGGTGCGTTGGCAACTACGAGTGCCAATTTATCTGGCGAGCCACCACTGCTGACAATGGCTGAAATTAGTGCCAATTTCCCGCAAGTTTATGCTCTCGATACCGAGTTAAATCTGCCCACAGTGGGGCAACCTTCGACAGTAATTCAGTGGGATGGTTCCGGCTGGAAACTCCTCCGACAAGGCGCGATCTCTGTTGTCGATCGAGACGAATAGCTGACTGTACCCCGCCTAAATTCAGGTAAATTGCTGATTGTGGTATCTTGTGATACCAAGCTAGGATGAACCATATTCAAAACCTACATCCGCAGTCAATTGCGAAATCCTAGTACATTTTCAGTTTCGTAGGCGAGCAAAAATTAGCTACAATGAGAGGCTGGATCTTTATTTCACGACCAGTAACCGAGTAGGAGGTTTTTTATGTCTCGCGTATGTCAACTGACAGGTAAAAGAGCCAACAATGGCATGGCAGTTTCTCACGCTCACAACCGCAACAAAAAACTACAGCAAGTTAACTTGCAGTGGAAACGCGTGTGGTGGGCAGAAGGTAACCGTTTCGTCAGATTGCGTTTGTCTACAAAAGCAATCAAAACCTTAGAAATTAAAGGTTTGGCAGCAATGGCGAAGGATGCAGGTATCAACCTCAACAAAATCTAGCTAGCTAGACCCCCCGCTGGGGGTATCTGGTTGTTAATTTCATGCATACCCAGCCCCAGCGACTTCGATTATTTCAGTTCTATCGAGCCTATTCTTGGTACATCAACCGCTTACAAGTTGCGGAAACAGGGTTTACCCTCTCCGAAGTAATTTTAGCCATTTTAATAACTACCCTGTTTGTAGCCGTTGGGTTGCAGGGGATGGTAGTAGCGATGCTGCTCAAGTCCAAAGCTTTGCACATTGCCGAAGCCAGCCGCTGGGTACAAGTAGATATCGAGCAGATGCGATCGCAACTCGCGCTCGTGCAGATACCGATAAGTATCAATCGCGCGCGCTGTCGTCCGGCTAGTGCCGATTTGGGCTTTGCCGATTTAGTCCGAGACAATTTGGCTGGGAGCAATGTAACGGGAATCGCCGACTATTCTCTAGCGGCGGTGGTAGCCACTAGTCAAACAGGTAAAACATTTCAGATCGATCGAATTGCGCGCATTCCGATTACACCCGAAAATACTCAAGCCAAAATACTCGGTATTGAATATACCGTCACTCCTAGCAATGGCGGGATCTTAGAAGAGCCAATCTTACATCTTTATACCGAGGTAATTCCTGATGCTGCATTCCAATGCCAATAAGGATCTCGGTTTTACATTAATCGAATCATTAGTCGTGCTGGCAATCGTGGGGATTGCCCTGGCGATGGCGATTCCTAGTTCCATTGCGGCAATAAATCGTGCCAAACTAGCGCAATCGACCGATCTCGTAGTAGCTAGTCTGCAAGAAGCCCAAATCGAAGCCATCCGCCGCAACAAAAATTGCACACTGACTTTAGATAAAGTAAATCGTAAAATTAGCGGTCAACAGGGCTGTTTACTATCAGGAGATCGAATTTTGCCAGATTCGATCGATCTCGATTATACAGGCGCGTCGGGCGAAATTCAGTACGGAATTCGCGGCAATACCACTACTAATAA
The DNA here is from genome assembly GCF_031422475.1 of Chamaesiphon sp. VAR_48_metabat_403. Lineage (NCBI taxonomy): Bacteria > Bacillati > Cyanobacteriota > Cyanophyceae > Gomontiellales > Chamaesiphonaceae > Chamaesiphon > Chamaesiphon sp. VAR_48_metabat_403. Next base: position 12,294 of record NZ_JANPLS010000293.1, on the reverse strand, counting down.
GTCAATAATTTTAAAAGTTAGCGGCAATTCAAATAATGCTCGTTGTCTGACTGTTTCGGCACCGCTAGGCATCATTCGACTGGGTAGTTACAATAATGTTACTAATTCCTGTGACAAGCTTAATAATTAGAATAAATTTAACTGTCCAATAAGCACATAAAATTGCACATGCTGACCCATTTAAAATATTATTTAACAATTTATACTGTCGATCGATCTCGTAATTCCCAAGCAGGATTTTCTATGCCATTAGCAGTGGGAATGGGTTTGGTAATGATGATTGTAGTTGCGAGTACGATCGGGCGTTCTCAAAGCGATCGAGCTACCACTAATTCGCAACGCGAAACTAATCGATCGCTAAATGTTGCCGAAGCTGGAGTAACACGGTTTCAATCGTTTCTCGATCGACATCAGTTATTAGCAACTAAAAATCTGTCCGATTGGTCGAATACGATCGATTTTTTACCTGCACCCCAAGCAGGTTGCCGCTTAATCGATCGACCGTTAGCTAGAAACAGATCGGAATTATTTGCAAATAAGATCTGGATCGATTTAGATCCGATCGATCTCCGCAAAGGTCGCTATCAGATTGTCGATTATCAATATCAGAATGGCATTGGTAAATTAACAATAGCTGGAGAAATCAATAATTATAATAGTACCCAGACTAAATCTAAAAATACTCTCACAGTTAATATCCCAATTGGTAGTGAAGTCGCCAATATCGCTCCGCCAGCATTATGGACAAATACAGCCAATCTCAATCCTAATCAAAGAATTACCGGACAAATTAGAGCGGTTAGCTGTCCGCAATTACCTAATATAGATCTCGATGGTATTACTGGCATCGATGCTAATAATATTGAGCTGGTTAGTGGCATTCCCAGTGGGGAAATAATTGCCGATCCATTTACACCAATTCCCGCACCCAGAACGGCACCTGTTAATGCCATTTATTTGCCAGCAATTACCAGCTCGATTATCTTACCCCGACCCAGTTCGATCGATCTACCAGATGCCAATAATGAATATCATTATTTAGTTGAGCTAGATAATCCTAGCTCAAATCATTCGATTAAATTACAAGACATCGATCGGATCGAACTGAATGTAACTCCCGGTCAAAAAGTCAATCTTTATCTTAAAGGTAATATCGATCTAGCTGGTAGCAAAACTGTTAATATCAATGCTGCTCGTCCCAATTTACGCATTTATGGTAGCCTCCAAACTACTAGATTAATTATCAAAGATACGGCAACAATCACGGCATTCATTCACGCCCCATTCGCCGATGCTCAAAGTATCAGTTCTACGCCTCCCAATCCTAGTAAAAATATTACTGGTGCAGTCTGGGTTAATAGCTGGGATTCTATAACTAGTCTCAATGAGTTGCCGATTATTCAAGCGGGTAATTGGGCTGATTTTGGAATTTCTAAACCAGAACAACCATCGCAAATAAATCCGATTAGTTATTGGCAGAGGATTGAAGGATAGAAGATGAGGGGTGTGGGGGTGTGGGGAGTGTGGGGAGTAAGGAGTAAGGAGTAATGAAAAAAAATTGTAAGTATATAAAATCGATTAATTATCGCGATCGATTGCAAAACCAAGCTGGATTTACATTGGTAGAATTATTAGTTGCTTTAGCAATTACTGGCATCGTTATTAGCTTGACAGGTAGCGGGTTGTATGCACTAATGAAAGCCGATCGGCGCAGTCAAATCGAAACAACCGATCGATTAGAATTAGAGCGATCGCTAGCATTTATGACTGATGAAATTAAGATGTCTCAGCAGATCGTCACCGATAGTACTTTTGCTGCTACAAATACGATCGGTTTTAATCCTGCATCAGGCAGCAGTCGCATTCAGCCGATTTTAATTTTATATCCAGCTCCAACTAGTGGATTGATAAAACCAATTGTTTATTATTTAGCCGATCCACCTAATAGTAGCGTCTGGGTAGGGCCGAGAGTAATTTATCGGTGGGGGCCAACTTTAATGCAAAATGGAAATTATAGCGACGGTAACGGCAACGATTTAACTAGCTTGCCACTCGGTTCGCCCGTAGAATACTATAACGAAGTACTCGTCGATGGTATTAGTGCTGTAGCTACTGCTGAAGCTGCTACTGGGTGCGAAAGTAGTTATAGTAATGCTGCACCAGTTGTTGCCGAGCGAGTTGGGTTTTATGCCTGTATAGCACCAGATAAAAAATCGGTAAAACTGTGGATGTCCAAACAACCAAATCCATCTGCTACCGCTCGATCTATTAATGCCCTAGTTGTCACCCGCAGTAACTAGAAGTTGTGGGGGCTATGATGAAATGATAGAGTGACATTTTACCGATCGAATTACTGCTCATGGCTAAATTTTATTCGCAACTCGACGCTCAATTGTGTAAATTTATCGGACAGCAACAGCTCTTTTTTACAGCCACAGCCCCACTCGACGGACGGATAAATCTATCGCCTAAAGGGATCGATACTTTTCGCTGTCTGGATTATAACCAAGTCGGATATTTAGATCTAACGGGTAGTGGTAACGAAACAGCCGCTCATTTGCAGCAAAATGGGCGCATGACCATCATGTTTTGTAGCTTTACCGACAAACCATTAATTTTACGGATCTATGGCACTGGTGAAGTCGTACGTCCCGATACCGATCGATGGGATAATTTAATTGACAAATTTGCCGATGTACCGGGCAAACGTCAGCTCATTTTGTTGCAAGTCGAATCAGTGCAAACATCTTGCGGCTACGGCGTACCAATTTACGAACTTCAGTCAGAAAGATCGACACTCATCGATTGGGCTGTCAATAAAGGTACCGATGGAGTCAGAAACTATCAACTCCAAAAAAATCAGACTAGTATCGATGGTTTAGTCACTAATATCGAAAGTTGACAAGTAAAGTTGAAAGCGGGAAATGGCAAGCGATATTTTTACTCCTGGCTCCCCGCTCCTGATGGAACATTATCTAGGGCGATCGAGACAAGCATCTTAAACCTACTTTAGTAAGCAGATATTTTAATTGGCATATTTAGTAGCCGAGTGCTATCGAAGTAACACTCGACCGCGAGAGAAGTGCTATAATTTTTCACATTAATAAGTATAAACACTCATCTAATTTAGTAGCATCCGTTGTTGAATGTCAGAGAGGTACTCGATACATTCGTCAAGACAACGTTTTCAACACAAGATCGCCAATTTTTAACAAAATCAGATAACTAATCCAAAAACCATGCTCGGCAAGTATTCGTATTTAGGGATTTTAGGTGGAATTGCCATCTCGGCTGTGGCGGTGACACCATTAGTCACAGCACAAATCGTTACGCCTAAGCTGTATATCTCTTATCCCCCCGCCGATTATCAAACAGCATCCGATCGCATTTTCTTGATTGGAAGCGCGCCGAGTGAAGGGAAAGTATCGATTAATAATAAATCGGTTCCACGCAGTCAGAAGGGACATTTTGCGTCTGTATTCGATCTCAAAGTGGGTAAAAATACCTTCGAGGTCGATTATAAAGGACAATTGAAAACGATCGTCGTGACTCGATCGGCAGTAGCAAAAGCGACTGTACCGACAAATAATTTTGCGCCTAATTCTCTCGAACCGCAAGGCGATATCGCCCGGATGCCAGGGGAAATGGTTTGCTTTGGTGCAACGGCTCCAACTAAAGCAAACGTAAATGTCAACGTGGCTGGGCAAGATATTAAATTAAAAGAGCAAACTAATAGCGTCGATCTCCCCGATAATAAAGCTGCGTTAATCGATCGCAATCAACCACAAGCCATGTATGGTGCTGGGCAATATTTAGGTTGTGCGATCGCTTCGGCAGCAGCAGATCTGGGTCATCCTACCTATAGACTAGAAGTAGGCAACCCCGCTACTACTGTCTCTCAAGCCGCTCCTGGTAAAGTCCAAATTTTATCGCCGACTAATTTAGATATTGCCGAAGTTATCGTCGAAGGTGGGATTGCGCGTACGGGTGCGGGTGCTGATTTCAGTCGTCTCACACCGCTACCTAAAGGCACGATAGCAGCGATTACCGCTCGTCAGACGGGTAGTAATAACGGCAAGCAAGCTAACTGGGTGCGGCTCGATTATGGCGGGTGGATTCTTGCCGAGCAAGTAAAAGTTACTACCGGAGTGAAAGTTCCACCCAAAACGATCGTTAAAAGCGTCACGAGTAAGGATCGCGATGGAGCCACCGATGTAATTATCCCACTTCAGGTACCCGTACCGATTACTCTAGAGCAAGGTACTAATACAGTCACCCTGACGTTGTATAACACTACCGCTCAAACTGACATCATCCGCTTTAACGATAACCCTGTCGTTTCTCGCCTGGATTGGAAGCAAACCAGCCCTGGAGTGGTGCAATATGTCTTTAACCTCAAATCTAAACAACAGTGGGGTTACAAGCTCAAATATCAAGGTAGCAACCTGATCCTCTCACTCAGACATCCACCCAAACTCGACAAAAATAATCTCGATAAACCCCTAACTGGTACTAAAATTTTATTAGATCCCGGACATGGCGGTAAAGATTCGGGTGCAGTCGGGCCGAATGGTTATACCGAAAAAGAGGCGAACCTATATGCAGCAAAGCTATTAGCCAACGAGCTGGCAATGCGTGGCGCGTCGGTGTATTTATCGCGAGAAGCCGATAAATTTATCGAATTAAGCGATCGCCAGACCATAATTGATAACCTAGAACCTACCCTCGCCCTCTCGGTGCATCATAATTCTCTCCCCGATGGTGGCAACCCCGATACTAAAGGGTTCTCAACTTTTTGGTATCACGCTCAAGCTCAAAGTCTGGCAATGTATCTCCATAATTATGTGGTTAAAGATACGGGTCGCCCTTCTTACGGTGTATTCTGGGATAACCTCGCCCTCGCCCGCCCTGCTTCGGCTCCTTCGGTACTATTAGAATGGGGCTTTATGAGCAATCCTAGCGAGTTTGAATTAATTGCCACGCCCCAAGAGCAGCAAAAAATGGCAAAATCGATCGCCGATGGCATTACAGAGTGGATGAAGCAGTCGGCAAATTAGATCGTTGCCGAACAGCAATTCTCATTTTAAAACTCTGGCGCGATTTTGTTGACGACAGAATGCGGATTACAGCAGTTTTATTTTTAAAAACCAGCATCATAATGAGAATTTCTGGTTGCTGAATTCAGCAATAATTTTCTGGCAGAGGCGATCTCCGAAATTTCGGAGCCACAGGCAAAAGCTAAACCTCACCTTCGATCGCAATTTCGCCTTCAGGTTCTGTTGCTTCTTTACGCTCGATCGTAATTGTGATTTTATCCGCCTTTTCCCAAGATTTGAGCGGAATCTGCATTAATACTTTGCCATCGCCATCTGGTATAAAATGGGCGCAATCCATCTCCTCGTCGCCCACAATTGCCCATACCCGATAGACTTGCCCTGGTGGTAAAGGCGCAACTTTTTGCAAGACTAATACGGCGACAGATTTATTAGGTACCATTACCAGGCTACCCATTCCGCTTTTCCCCTGCATATTTTTGAGCGAGAAGTACCGATTATTCGGTTGTGGCAGCAGACTCACAACAGACTGATATTGCTGGTATCGCTGGGGATTTTGCGCGATTTGGGCAGTTTTGAGATCTTGTTTGACTGCGGCTAATTCATGGCTGAGTCGATAGCTATTCCAGCCCAAACCAGCTATTAACACTAATCCCAGCCCAGCAACTAGCGATTTCCATCGCGGGAAACGCGGTACTATCGATCGTGTAACAGGAGGAGTTATTGCTACAGCTTCAGCCGTCGCTGTTTGGATAATTTGTTGTCGTAGCAATGGTGGTGGATTGTTGGTTGGCAAAGTCAACGGTAATAAATCCAAAGACAGCATTAAACTTGCCACCTCAGCCTGCTCTTCAGGGTGTGCGGCTAAATATTCTTCGACAACGGCAGCTTCATCTGGGGTAAGATCTCCGAGAACGTAACCTGCCAGTAGTTCGGCTGTCGATGCGGATGGGGATGGAAAAGATGGATCTGGCATTGTCTAATTCACTCTACTAAATCCTGTAAAAATTGGCGGAGCTTGAGCAATCCTTGACGCGATCGAGTTTTGACTGTACCTATCGGTAGATCTAGCTCCTGGGCGATTTCTGATTGACTTTTACCTTGGTAGTAGCCCATTTCTAAAACTTGTTTCTGGGCGGTAGGGATTGCTTGCAGTGCCGCTCCCATGCGTTCGCGCAATTCTGTTAGTGTCACCGCTTCCATCCCTGGATTACTATTAGTTCGGGGTAAATAGTTACCCACTCTTTGCTGCAAATTTTGCTGCGAACCTTGCTGCTTGAACCGATTGAGAGCGCGAGAGCGGGTAATCGTCAGCAAGAATACCAGTAATGTACCGCGATCGGGATCGTATTTATCTACACCCCGCCAAAAAGCCAGAAACACTTCCTGCGTCAGATCCTCAGCCTCGGTAGGATTGGCAAGCATCCGCAACGCCAATCGATAAACCGCCGCACCATATCGATCGTACACGATCCCTAGTGCTGAAGTGTCACCCTGTCGCAGTGCAGTCAAGACTTGAAGATCGGATTCATCAACGAGCATGGGCTTATAAGAACCAGAGAACACCTGAGACAACATAATACCCACCCATGAGTACCAATGCTAGTCCACCCCACCGCATCACCGCCTCAGAATTAACCAGGATCTGGCGCGTAAACCGCATCAAACCCGCAAATAAACTGGTGGCAAAAATCACTGCCGTGTAGCCCAACGCATAAGCTACCATCGTCAACACACTCCACACTGGCGAACCCGTCGCTGCCGCCGCCGCCAATACCGCAAATAGCACGGGGCTAGCGCAAGGCGAACTAATGAGCGCGAAAGTCACCCCCACCCCATAAGTACCCGCAAATGGCGGTAGCGAAACTTGTGCTTGCGGTAACGGTAAATGAAACAAACCCCCGATACTCAAACCCATCAAGACAATTACTATTCCCACCGCGAGATTAATATACCCCCGCCACTCCACCATTACCACCCCAGCCACCGCCGAAAACAACCCTAACATACTCAAGATCGTGACTACACCTAACACGAACCCAGTGGCATTCCAGAACGCTTCAGTGCGAGATTTAACATTCAGCGTACCAATATAACTGAGATTGACTGGCAGCATTGCCAAAATACATGGTGAAATGCTCGCCAGCAACCCACCCCCCGCCGCAAATGGAATTAACAACCACGGATTAGTTAGCGGTTGACTTTCGCCCCATTTTTGGTACTGGTTTTCTGCGTTAGAAATTAGGCTTTCTAATGGTTGCCACAGATGAGCTATATCGACATATTTTACCGTCAGAATTGTGAGGAAAATTGCGATCGCCAATCCCACCCATTTCGACCATTTTGGCAATCTTTGACGATGTTTATTGATGTGCAGGAGTGTATTTTTGACATTCATTATAATGGTGGATAGGGGATAGATTACTAGTAGTCTGCTGCATAAATTTGAGGACTATTTAGTGGGTGTTCAGTTCGGCTCCGCTCACTGAGCGAAGCCAAAGTGGGCATTTGAAAATAGGATCGAGACTTCCATCGATCGATACTAGTCTGATGCGTTACCTTACAATGTGGGATCCGATCTTCTTGCTAATTCCTAAGGTTTTTTCATGGCATTGCCACTACCCATAGCATCGGGCTTTTTCATGGCATCGCCACTACCTTGCGCGATCGCCCGATCGAGAATGCCTGTATACTCACTAATCTCGGCATTATTCCGAAACTGTTTCAGCACTTTACCCGTAGCCGGATCGATAATTGCCACAGTCGAAGTTTGGGCTTTATTCGCATTGAAAAATCCAGTCAAGCCCAATTTCGCCGCCATTTTCATCGATGCTTGCGTTGTTTGACGATCGCTTACATCAAAGACAATAAAATTAGCTTTGCTACCGTACTGTTTTTTAAGTTGAGAAAGTGTCGGCGCGATATTTTTACAACCGGGACACCAACTCGCATAAACATCGACAACGACAGGTTTGCCCTGAAGTTGTTTGGCTAACGGAGTAGTTTCAGATTTAGCAATTAACGTCGATCTTGCTGGTAACTGTACCGATGGTGCCGAAATATTTTGAACTGCGGCGATCGATCCGACAGTTGTAGTTGCTAATGTAGCTGCGATCGCCAAGATAGAGGAAGTAGGTAAGAATTTCATAAAAATTATCAAGCTGCTGTACTGTGCTATTGGGTATACAACCTCACCACTCGATCGGATTCATCACTGTTTTTCACCGCCAATTAACCGCCCCCCGCCTCTAAAATCTATCCAAATATGTCGTAATATAAAGGAATATTTCAATTCTGACCGACTGGATGGGTTTGACAGCAACCATCAGGGGAGTCCGTGCTAACATCCATCAGTGTAAGCACGAGTCATGAAGAGAGTGTAGCTGTGGTACTACGGGTTGCTGTTGTCGGTTCTGGGCCAGCGGGTTCTTGCGCCGCTGAAGTGTTGGCGAAAGCTGGTATTGAAACTTATTTATTTGAACGCAAATTAGATAACGCCAAGCCTTGTGGTGGTGCGATTCCTCTTTGCATGGTGGCGGAATTTGACTTACCACCACACATTATCGATCGCGAAGTGCGCCAAATGAAGATGATTTCGCCTTCTAATATTGAAGTCGATATCGGTCAAACACTAAAAGAAGGCGAGTATATTGGCATGTGTCGGCGGGAAGTCCTGGATGGATTTTTACGAGATCGAGCTGAAAAACTCGGTGCTAAATTAATAAATGGTACCGTCCATAAGTTAGAGATGCCCGGACTGAACACCACAGATCCTTACGTACTCCACTATGCAGATCATTCTAACGGTAGCCTCGAAGGAGAAGCCAAAACCCTGAAAGTCGATCTCGTCATCGGTGCGGATGGTGCTAACTCTCGCGTCGCTAAAGCGATGGATGCAGGCGATTATAATTATGCGATCGCGTTCCAAGAGCGAATCAGATTACCAGAAGATAAAATGGCTTACTATCACAGCCTAGCTGAGATGTATGTCGGCGATGATGTCTCTACAGATTTTTATGCCTGGGTATTCCCTAAATTCGATCACGTAGCGGTCGGTACCGGGACGATGAAGGTACATAAAGCCTCAATTAAGCAATTACAAGCCGGAATCCGCAAACGAGCTGCTAAGAAGCTTGAAGGTGGCACAATCATCAAAGTTGAAGCTCACCCCATCCCCGAACATCCTCGCCCTCGTCGGGTTGTTGGACGTTGCGCGCTAGTCGGCGATGCGGCTGGTTACGTTACTAAGTCTTCTGGTGAAGGTATTTACTTTGCGGCAAAATCTGGGCGGATGTGTGCAGAAATGATTGTCGAGCGTTCCGAACAAGGCGCGAAAATCCCCACAGAAGCGGATCTCAAAGCATATATCAAACAGTGGGATAAAGCTTACGGCTTAACTTACACGGTGTTGGATATTCTCCAACGGGTATTCTACCGTTCCGATGCGACTCGCGAAGCTTTCGTCGAAATGTGTAGCGATCTCGACGTGCAGAAGCTCACTTTCGATAGCTATCTCTACAAAACGGTCACAGTTGCTAATCCCATTACCCAGATGAAGATTACCGCTAAAACGATCGGCAGCCTACTCCGAGGTAATGCACTCGCACCCTAATCGCGTTGGCGTAGCCTCTCGAAAGAGAATCGCTAATCTTACACCTTGCATCAAAACATAGTTACTAGTGTTTTAGTGAATAGTGAATAGTGAATAGTGGATAGTGGATAGTTTTAGTACTTATCCATAAGTTTCACAGCTATTTTAATCACTTATTACATACTGGTGCAAGATGTGAGTAATTTAACTCATACCTTAAAAAAGGTAGGTACCAGTACCTACCTTTTTTGTTAGTTTCGAGCATTTAAGATCGCAATAAATGAGGTAAGCTATTCGTTACTTAAAATTAGCATCCCTCCCCCAGTCTCCCAGTCCCCCAGTCCCCCCGTCCCAAATGTGCCGTCTCCTTGCTTACCAGGGTATCCCTCAATCGATCGATCGATTAATTGCCAAACCCGAACATTCGCTAATCGTCCAAAGTTATCAACCTCGTGAAATGACAGCAGGGGTAATTAATGCCGATGGATTTGGGATTGGTTGGTATCACAACGATACACAATATCGCGATCCGTTTATTTACAAACACACTCAGCCGATTTGGACTGATGTCAATTTACCCGATCTGAGCCGATTTGTAGAAACTGGCTGCATGTTGAGCTATGTCAGAAGTGCCACGCCGGGACAAGGCGTAAGTATGAGTAATTGCCAACCTTTTCGGGATGGTAAATTGTTATTCATTCATAATGGATTTATCGATAATTTTCGCGCTGGTTTGTACAAGCAAATTCGCGAGAAATTGCACTCCCATATCTATCAATCGATCGATGGTACGACCGATTCGGAGCATATCTTCGCACTGTTTTCTAATATTTTGCATACTCACCCCGAACTGTCATTAGAAGCCGCTCTCCAGCGTACTTTACGACTTTTGCGCGATTTAGTCGAAACCGAACGCACGACGATTTCTGCCAATATTGTGATTAGCGATGGCGATAGGTTAATTGCTTCGCGCTTCGCACATCGCGCGACAGTTCCATCGCTGTATTGGATTAAAAATAGTATCGATTATCCCGATTCAGTTATTCTCGCCTCCGAGCCGATCTTTGCTGATAATTGGCAAACTTGCCCAATGCAGAGTATTATCACGGTTAGCAAAGATTTAGAAATCGAAATTCAGCCGATTTAAAGATCGGTACTATAAAATTAAATAATTCCAATCGGTTCAACAATTTTCTACCGTGACAGGATTGCCAGATTTGATATAATCAAAAGTAGTTACTTCCATCGCTAGCCAAAATTAATTAGATTGAATGTTAGAACTAAAACTAGAAAGACTTCGCAATCTATTTATAGAGATGGATCGAGCGTTAATTGCTTATTCTGGAGGAATAGATAGTACTTTAGTTGCTAAAATTGCCTATGATGTTTTAGGCGATCGTGCTTTGGCTGTAACGGCTAAATCGCCATCATTATTACCCGAAGAACTAGAGGATGCGATCGAACAAGCGCAGTCGATCGGGATCGCTCATCAGATTGTCGAAACTCACGAAATGGACAATCCTAATTATTCATCTAACCCTGTCAACCGCTGCTATTTTTGCAAGAGCGAACTTCACGATACACTCAAACCTCTAGGCTTAAAACTCGGCTATAGTTATGTCATCGATGGTGTTAATGCCGACGATTTACAAGATTACCGCCCCGGCATTCAAGCAGCTAAAGAACGCGGTGCCCGATCGCCATTAGCCGAACTAGAAATTAGTAAAATTGAAGTTAGAGAAATTGCTAAATTCCTGGGTTTATCATGTTGGAATAAACCCGCACAACCCTGTCTGAGTTCGCGGTTCCCCTATGGCGAAGAAATTACGATTCCTAAATTAAATCGCGTGGGGAGAGCCGAAATTTATCTACGCCGCTTGGGATACGAAAATGTTCGAGTGAGATCGCTCGATGATACTGCCAAAATTGAGCTACCAGCCGATCTCATTCAACAATTTGTAGCAAATACCAATCTTGCCGAATTAACAGCCGCCTTCGTATCATTTGGCTTCGTCTATGTCACTCTAGACTTAGAAGGGTATCGGAGCGGTAAATTAAATCAGGTTTTACCTCAGTTAGTCATAAATCATTAGCAAGGATCTGTAGATCTGTAAGTTGGGTTTCATTCTTCAACCCAACACACTCACCCTCAGAAACCCAATACGCTATTTTCAATCCAAAATCTCCCCGCTCCCACTTACTTATTAAGTTGATTTAATAACCACAGCGCACTGACAATACCGATAAAATGGGCAGTAATGGTATGCGTGTTACCTAGTACGATCAAAATATCTAGTGGTTGAATAATTTTGCTCAACGCATCGGGACTGAATACGGCAAACGATGTCATCGAAGATAGTGATTTACCAAACAGCGTCCCGGAGATCGATTCGGCAGCCATGACGCTCGATCCCATGCCGACGATCGAAGACATCAAACCCCATTGTACCAACTTAATTGTGTCGGCTTTTTTAGGCCGGAGATCGGGATTTTTGAGCTTACGGGAAGTTAAAACATAGCGAAACGACCAGTAAATACTCACGTATAGTACCAGCAAGCCACCCAATGTAAAAATCAGGCTGCCACCAGTCCCCGGATTTCTTGCCCCCGTACTGGCAAACGGAATCGCGAATAGAAAAATTAGACTCG
>NZ_JANPLS010000292.1:0-34661 GCF_031422475.1 Chamaesiphon sp. VAR_48_metabat_403 | reverse complement strand
CCGCAACGGCAATTTCCCCCCCCCCCCCCAATCCGACCAAATCAAACGGCCCCGGCGCGAAAATACAGAAAACAGTCACCACCGCTTTTACAAGCGAACAGCAAGCACACCAAAATCGGATCGTCGCCCGCTACAACGATCGCACCGCAGAATCCAAACGTCAAGCTCAAGAGCATCGCCGCTACCTTGCCGATCCGCGCACGGTGTCTGGATTTACGCCCCTGCTCAAAGAGATGGTATACCAGATCGTCATCGATCGATCGGCGGGTTCCAAGCTGTGGGATGTCGATGGTAATGAATACGTCGATATTACTAACGGTTTCGGTCTAAATTTCTTCGGTTGGAACCCAGATTTTGTCACCAAAGCGGTGATGGCGCAAATGGAAAAAGGGATCGAAATCGGCCCCCAAACGCCGCTGGCTGGGCGGGTTGCTAAATCGATCGTCGAATTTACTGGCATGGAACGGGTGGCTTTTTGCAATACCGGATCGGAAGCAGTCATGGCGACATTACGCCTCGCCCGTACCGTCACCGGACGCAACCTCATTGCCACCTTTAACGGCGATTATCATGGCACCTTTGACGAAGTATTATATCGCCAAGGGCCGAAGCACAGAACCCTTCCAGCCGCTCCAGGCTTGATGTCTGAGATGTTCGAGAACTTACTAGTATTAGACTACGGCACCCCCGAATCACTCGCAATCCTCCGCGAACGTGCCGACGAACTCGCCGGAATTTTAGTCGAACCCGTCCGCAGTCGCGATCCTGGCTTCCAGCCGCGCGAATTCTTGCAAGAGTTACGCACTCTGACTACCCAGTCGGAAACAGCTTTAATATTTGACGAGGTGGTAACTGGCTTCCGCGTTCATCCCGGCGGCGCACAAGCTTACTTTGGTATTCAAGCAGACATGGCAACCTACGGCAAAGTCGTCGGCGGCGGCTTACCTATCGGCATCGTTGCAGGTAAAGCCGAATATATGGATGCCTTAGATGGCGGCTTCTGGGAGTTTGGCAACAATTCCATCCCCGAAGTCGGCGTGACCTTCTTTGCAGGTACCTTCGTCCGGCACCCAATGGCTCTCGCCGCAGCAGCAGCGGTACTCGACAAACTCAAAGAGGGCGGGCCAGAACTACAAATATCTTTAAGTGCCAAAGTCGAGAAATTTGTCAAACAAATGCGACAACATTTCGATCGAGTCGGCGCACCGATTAAGATTGAATATTTCAGTTCGTTCTTTTATATTACCTATCCAGCCGAAGTAACTTATGGCGGCTTGCTGTTCTACATGCTGCGGGAAAAAGGAGTGCATATTTGGGAATATCGTCCGTGCTTCTTTACCCTCGCCCATACCGATGAAGATATCGAATTTGTCGCCAGAGCGTTTAAAGATACCGTCGCCGAATTGCAAACAATGGGCTTTTTACCAGGCATTAGCGAATTAGGTAATCTAGTTACAACACCTAGCAGCGATAAATTCGACAGTCAACATCCACCCCAAGCTGGTGCCAGATTAGGTAAAGATCCAGATGGCAATCTTGCCTGGTATATTCCCGATCTAGAACGCCCTGGTAAGTACTTGCAAATGGGAAATATTTAAATATGAGTTGAGTGGTAATTTTCGCTGATAATTACCACTCAACTACATGTAAGTAGCTAGGTGCAAATGTTTGTTAGATATAAATCGCCTGAAACATAGATGGTGGATTGGGGTGCGAGCTTTGCGGGGGAAGCTTCCCCCGCAAACGTCGCTTCGGGTCACCCGCCCAGCAGCACTGCCCACCCTACGCAATATCTTTAAACTCGTACGCCCACAATGTATCCTCAAATTAAAACTAAATGAACGAGCCACAATCCCAAGGTTTAAAACAAATTTTTCGAGACTTATTAGTGAGTACTCCGATCGTGTCAGATTATTATCTGCATCACTGGGTATTTCCCAAAACTAGTGCTAGTTGCTCTCACCTTTTTTCATCCTTTGGTGCGGCGACTCAGGCGATTCCCAAGCGAGTCGAGGTTGGTTATAATCAACCCGAATTTTACAGCAAGTCACCAGCCGAAAATATCAAAAATATGGAAGCTGTGACCTCATTTACCAAGCCGATCGATTATCCAGTCATGGTTTGGCTGAAGGAAGCATTTAACGATAGTAAAACTGTTTTCGATCTCGGTGGAAATACTGGATATGGCTACTATACTTATCAAAAATTCTTTGCATATCCATCTGGTCTAAAATGGAAAGTTTGCGACCTGCCAGAAGCAGTAAAAGCAGGCGAACAAATGTTGTCGGAAATCGACAGTCCGGGCTTATCATACACGACAGAAGTTGCCGATGCGAATGGAGCGGATATCTTTATTACTGCTGGTACACTCCAATACATGGAACCATCCTTAATCGAATTACTAAATAAACTCGACACGAAGCCGCGCCATCTCATCGTCCATCACGTTCCATTTTATGATGGTAAAGAGTATTTTACATTGCAGAATTTACTCGAATCATACGTGCCGTATAAAATTCAAAACAAACAGCAATTTCTCGATTCGCTCAAACTCTTAGGATACGAAGTAATCGATACTTGGCAGATCCCCAGAACCTGTCGCATCCCTTTTCATCCAGAATGTTTTGTGGATGCTTATAGTGGTTTTTACTTGCGGTTAGCAACCTAAACTCAGCATTTTTATCGATATAGTCTGCTTCGAGCCGCTGTTAAACTGGTGAATATTTAATCGATACCGCCGACACCCATACATCCCCTCCCCCATCCAAACACCCATGATAGATTTACAGCAATTAGCCACGCCAGTGAACTTCGATCCATTTGCGGATGGAGATATCGTTCTAACTGCTCCCGCCACAGCCGCTCAAAAAGAAATCTGGGCATCAGTGAAGATGGGTGAAGATGCCAACTGTGCGTATAACGAATCGATATCGCTGAGTTTGCAAGGAGAACTGAATGTCGATAATCTCACCACCGCACTCAACTTATTAGTAGAACGCCACGAATCGCTCCGAACTACACTCAGTCCCGACGGCGAAATGTTGTGTATTAATAGTTCGTCGCAGCTTGAAATTCAGTCGATCGATCTAGCGAATTTAACACCCTCAGCACAGGCGGAAAAAATCGCCGCACTCAAACATCAATCGGTTGTCACACCCTTCGATCTCCAGCATGATGCCTTATTTAGAGTAGCATTGCTCAAACTTACCGATCGCGAACATCAGTTGCTGTTAAGTGCCCACCACATTATCTGCGATGGTTGGTCTTGGGGCGTAATTATTACCGATTTGGGCAAACTATATTCGGGTGTAAAATCGGGCGATGGTGCCGATCTCGATCCTGTCGATGTGTTTAGCGATTACGCCAAAGAACTAGCAACTCAGGTGGGGAGCCAAACAGAGCAGGAAATTACCGCCTATTGGCTCCAACAATTTTCCGGCTCGATTCCCGTCTTAGATTTACCCACAGATTATCCCCGTCCGAAATTAAGAACTTTTGAATCCGATCGGCTCGATTACGAACTGTCTGCTGCTGTAGTGGCGGGATTGAAGCAACTCGGTAAAGCGAGTGGCTGTAGTTTTATGACAGTGCTGATTGCCAGTTTTGAAATTCTCTTACACCGGATTACGGGGCAAGATGACCTGGTAGTCGGCGTACCATCTGCGGGACAATTAACCGCAGAACAGTATAATCTCGTCGGTCACTGTGTCAATTTGCTGCCACTGCGGACGCAAATCGATGGGAACCAATCTTTTCAAGATTATCTAGCCGCTAGAAGTTCGGCGATTCTCGATGCATACGATCGCCAACCTTTTACATTTGGCAGTTTGCTCTCTAAACTAGTTTTACCTAGAGATGCCAGTCGAATTCCGCTGGTAAGTGTCATTTTTAATATCGATCGCGGGTTAGAATCAGACCAGCTCGATTATGCCGATTTAGATGTTACTTACGTTACCAATCCCCGCCGATCCGAAAATTTTGAGTTATATATTAATGCCACCGAATTCAAAGATAAAACGATCTTAGAGTGGCAATATAATACCAACTTATTCGCTCCGGCGACGATCGATCGCCGGATGGCAGAGTTTGAGACCCTCCTGGCTGGCATCGTCGCCAATCCCCAGCAACAGCTCGATCGGTTACCGATATTACCCCAGCACCAACGCCAAACGATCGAGAATTGGAGTCGAGATCCAGTTGCTTATCCGCACGAGCTGTGCATCCATCAACTCGTCGAAGCCCAAGTCGCCAAAACGCCACAGGCGATCGCCATCGAGTGGGAAACTGAATCGATGACTTACGATCGACTCAACCACCACGCCAATCAATTAGCTCATTACTTACAAACATTAGGTGTTGGCGCAAACAGTCTCGTAGGTATTTATATCGATCGATCGATCGATCTGCTCGTCGGCGTACTTGGCATCCTCAAAGCAGGCGGCGCATATATTCCCCTCGATCCGACTTATCCCCAAGAGCGGATTGCCTTTATGCTAGCTGATGCTAAGGCATCAGTCGTGCTGACACAACAAGCATCGCTCGCAAATTTACCAGAATTTGATGCCCACAAGGTTTGCATCGATACCGACTGGGAGCAGATCGCACTCCACAGCAGCGACAACCCAAACACCGCAATTACCCCCGCCAACTTAGCCTACGTTATTTACACTTCTGGTTCGACAGGCACCCCCAAAGGTGTCTCGCTCAACCATCGTCCGCTCGTCAACCTGATCGCGTGGCAGATCGCCGCATCCCCACTCTCCCCCACCGCCAAAACCTTACAATTTACGCCCATTAGTTTCGACGTTTCCTTCCAAGAAATCTTCGCTACTTGGTGCGCTGGTGGCACGCTCGTCCCGATTGGCGACGATACCCGCAAAGATGCGAGCGAATTACTCCAGTTGCTCAAAGATCGCGCCATCGAGCGATTATTCCTCCCCTTCGTCGCTCTCCAACAACTCGCAGAAGTAGCTCACAGTCGTAATATTACCTGTCCCGCACTGCGTCAAGTCATTACCGCAGGCGAACAACTCCAGATCTCCAGCTCGATCGCTAACTGGTTCGCACAGCAGCCGCAGTGCAGCTTGCACAACCATTACGGGCCATCCGAAACCCATGTAGTCACAGCATACACCCTCACAGGCGCGCCCCACACCTGGATGTCGCTACCCCCGATCGGACGGGCGATCGACAATACCCAAGTTTACCTGCTCGACGCGCATTACCAACCCGTCCCGATCGGCGTGACAGGCGAATTGTGGGTAGGTGTCGCAGATGAGGTGCGCGGCTACCTCGATCGACCCGAACTCACCGCCGCTAAATTCATTCCCAACCCCTTAGAGCCAAAGACTACCGCCAGACTCTATCGGACGGGCGATTTAGCCCGCTATCTCCCCGATGGCCATATCGAGTACTTAGGACGCAGCGACGGACAAGTGAAAGTCCGAGGTTTTCGGATCGAACTGGGCGAAATCGAAGCCACGATCGGGCGATTTCCCGCCACCAGCGAAGCTGTCGCGATCGTCCGCGAAGATGTCCCCGGCGATCGCCGCTTAGTGGCTTATGTGACCCTCAAAGATCGTCAAGACGGCACGATCGCCGAGCTGAAGACCTTTTTAAAGCAAAAACTCCCCGAACACTCCATCCCGACCGTATTTGTGACCTTAGACGCGCTTCCGCTGACCCCCAGCGGCAAAGTCGATCGGCGCGCTTTACCCATCCCCGATGCCTCAAGACGCGATCTCGATGCTAGTTACGTCGCACCCACTACCCCGATGGAAACCCAAATCGTCCAGGTTTGGGGCGAAATTCTCAAGTTAGACAAAATTGGCATTCACGATAACTTCTTCGAGCTAGGCGGTTATTCACTCCTCGGTACCCAAGCGATCGCGCGGTTGCGCCAGCTATTTGGTGTCGATTTAGCCTTACGGGTGTTATTTGAACTCCCCACTGTCGCCGAATTAGCCAATCGCGTCGCTACCCTCCAGTGGGCAACCCAGAGCCTCGCCAATACCCCCGCCGCTACTGGCGATTTTGAAGAAGGAGAGCTTTAGGAGAGGTTTTAGGCTTTAGGTTTTAGGTTTTAGGCTTTAGGCTTTAGGCTTTGGAACTGCGTTCTAGATTTCTTACTTATTACTTCTTACTCCTTACTCCTTACTCCCCACACCCCCATCTCTAATATGAAAACATTAAATGAATTGCTCGATCGGCTGCGGGTATTAGAAATCGCGATTTGGTTAGAAGATGATAAACTCCGGTACCGCGCTCCAGCAGGAGCGATGACCCCAGAAATTATCGATCGATTAAAAGCGTCCAAACCGGAAATTATCGCCTTCTTACAACAGGTTAGGCGCGATGCGAGTAGCAGTCGTCCGCCGCTAATACCGATCGCGCGGGATGGTGCGATTCCGCTATCTTTTGCCCAGCAGCGGTTTTGGTTGCTGCATCAGTTTGAACCCACGAGTTCTGCGAATAATATGCCCGTCGTGTTACATCTGACAGGCAAGCTCGATCTTGCAGCATGGGAACGCAGCTTGACTGAAATCGTCCGCCGCCATGAAATTATCCGCACGACTTTTCCAGTTACCGACGGACAGCCGCGTCAAGAGATCGCCCAAAATGTCGTCGTTACAGTCCCGATCGCCGACTTGCGCCACCTTACCCCAGATCTCCGCGATGCCGCTGCCTTAGAGATTGCCACTACCCTCGCCCAACAGCCGTTCGACTTGGCAACCGAACTGATGCTGCACGTCAAACTGATCCAGCTCCAGGATGAGGAATATCTGTTTATCTGGTGTATGCACTGTATTACGGGCGATGGTAGTTCTTCCGATATTTTTTATCGCGAACTGACGACTATTTATGCCGCGTTTTCGCAAGGGCAACCATCGCCATTACCCGAATTACCGATTCAATATGCCGACTTTGCCCAATGGCAGCGATCGTGGCTGCAAGGTGAGGTATTAGATGGGCAACTCCAATACTGGAAACAGCAACTGAGTGGGGCACTGACAGCCATTCCCTTGCCCACCGATTTCGATCGCCCCCCCGTGCAAACCTATCGGGGAGATCGCTGTCCCCGGATGTTTTCCAACCGCTTGCACGACGATTTACTCAAGCTCGCTCACAATTCTGGTGCTAGCTTATTTATGATCCTCCTCGCTGCCTTTGAAACCTTGCTATATCGGTATTCTGGACGCGAAGATCTGCTCGTTAGCTTTACCAATGCCGGACGCGATCGGATCGAACTCGAAAATGCGATCGGCTTCTTTTCGGGAACGCTACTGATGCGGACAAATTTTGCAGGCAATCCCACCTTCCGATCCGTCCTCGATCGCGTCAAGCATGAAGCCTTAGAAGCCCACGCCCATCAGGATTTACCCTTTGAAAAACTGCTCGAAGAACTACCCCCCGCACCCGATGGGCAACGATCGCCGTTATTTCAAATTAAATTCGCCCTCAATCCGCCGTGGACGAACGGACGCGGCATGTCTACGATCGAATTACCAGATCTCGCCATCGACTCGCTATTTGGTTATATCTATCACGGGCAAACTAAATTCGATCTAATTCTGGTAATGCGCGAACAAGTCCAAGGCTTAGGTGCCGTGTTCGATTACAATGCCGACATTTTCGATGCGAGTACGGCAAATCGGATGATGGAGCATTTTGAGATGCTGCTTCAAGAAATCGTCATCGATCCAGATCGACCGATTTTAGATTTACCGATGCTCGATCCTGCCGAACGTCAACAATTAACCTTACCACCAGTCGATCGACCCATCGAGTGCTTGCCCGAACTGGTGGCAATTCGCGCGATCGAGACCCCCAAGGCGATCGCCATTAGTTGTGAAGATCGGTTGTTCACTTACGAAGAACTCAACTATCAAGCCGATCGATTCGCCCATTATCTCGACGATCGGGGCGTGAAATCTGGCGACCTCATCGCACTCTGGATCGAGCCTTCCCTCGATTTGGCAGTGGCTATTTTAGGAATTTTGAAACTTGGCGGTACTTATGTGCCGATCGACTCTTCAGCCCCTATTGAAGGGCAGATGGATCGACTCCAGCAGCTTGGGATTAGCTTAGTTTTAACCCGCGCAGCCACGCTCGATCGCCTGCAAACTACCTCCATCCAGTCGATCGTCCTGGCTCCAAATTTAACTGGAATTGCCGATGGTACTGGCGACCAGATGATAAAAGTCGCACCGACCGATGTGGCAATCGTCGTCGATCCGAGCGGTTCGAGCGAGAAATTAACCGCGATCGCCCTGACTCACGCCGAACTGGTTGGTAACGCCCGCGCCCTAGCCACAGCCTGGGCACTAACTAGCGACGATCGGCTATTACTATCGGCAAGTTCGATCGCCAGCAGCACGATCGAAGAACTGTTTGCCTGTTGGAGTTGTGGCGCAACCGCCATTTTACCCAGCGATCGCCAACCCCAAGCAATGGTCGATCTTTTAGAGTGGATCGATCGTCGTCAAGTTAGCGTTCTCAATCTGGCAGATCGGGCTTGGCAAGAATGGTCGAACGCCCCATTAGTATTAAAAAGTGGCTTACCAGCTTGTCTGCGATTAGTCACCGTCGTCGGAGCGGCAGCGACTTCAACTGCGGCGTATCAGCAGTGGCGCGAACTAGTGGGCACTCCCCGCTGGATTTATCGCCATCGATCGCCAGCCACCACCACCACGATCGCCATCTACGATCCGGGTGTAGATCCAACCGACCGCAACCGATCGATCTTACCGATCGGTCGTCCGCTTGCCAACCTGCCCGCCTACATCCTCGACTCCCAGCTTCAACTATTGCCGATTGGCATTCCCGGCGATTTGTATCTAGAATGGCATCCCGGATCTCGTACCGAACTGACTACCGCAACCCTGGTGCCCCACCCATTCCGTCCCCATGCCCAGCTCCTCAAAACAGGCGAAATCGCCCGTTACTTACTCGATGGCAACTTAGAACTACGGACGGAAACCGATAGCACGCCTAAGATCCGGACGATTTCCCCACCGCGATCGGGCGCGATCGCCACCGCCGATGAAATCGAATGCCAACTCACCGAGATCTGGGAAAACACCTTCAATCTAAACCCGATCGGATTAGACGATAACTTTTTTGAATTGGGGGGCTATTCATTACTCGCTGTGAGCCTATTTGCCAAAATCGAGCAAAAACTCGGTAAAAATCTCCCTTTATCCCTCTTATTACCAGCTCCCACGATCCGCCAATTGGCGAACTTATTGCGCGAACCGATCTCGGCTGATGCCTGGTCGCCATTAGTCACAATTCAAACCGGGACAGCCGATCGTCCGCCGTTGTTTTGTATGCACGGTGGCGGCTTCAACGTCTTAATCTATCGAGATCTCGCCCTCAAACTCGGAGCCGAACAAACCGTCTATGGATTGCAAGCACGGGAACTAGATGGGAATAGCCCGATTCGCGATCGCTTAGAAGATATTGCTGCTGACTATATCCAGCAAATTCAAACCATCCAACCCCAGGGGCCTTACCTACTGTGCGGTTTATCTAACGGTGGTAATATTGCCCTAGAAATGGCCCAACAACTCCAACAACAAGGACAACAAATCGCCTTATTAGCGATGTTCGATACCTATGCTCCCGGCGGTGCAAAATTGTTACCAACAGTACCGCGCTTGATCTCGTCATTGTCCTATGCTGCGGCGTACAGCTTACCGCGCATCAAGACCAAACTCCAAGATCGCGGTTTTCAGGGCATCAGTACCGAAATCCAGACCAAACTGCAAGCGCAAAGGCATTCCGCTCCCCTGGAGAATCGCCACGATCGCGTGCCTAAGTCAGTTAGCGACACAATGCCAACTGCTCACAGCGAAAATCCCGTCCAGACATTCGATCGCCAACTCAACTCCATCAGTCAATATATCCTCGAACATTCGCCGTGGGCATTTTTCAAACCGACAGAGCAACTAGCCGCAGTAGACGGTTCTCTATCTACCACCCTCAAAAACCTCGAAGTATCCTATCAAAAAATCCACAAGGCTTATCAACCCCAAGCTTATGCCGGAACGATTACCTTATTTAAAGCGATGGAAACACCTCCAGGTTACTTTATCGATCCCTACTTAGGTTGGAAAAATGTTGCGGCGGGCATCGAAGTCCATAAAATTCCCGGACATCATACATCGTTACTCGAATCGCCAATTTTAGCCGAGAAAATGAAAGCCTGTATCGTGCGAGTCACCGCTAATTTGCCTTCATGATGAAATCTCGCCGAAAATTTTGGACGATATTGTGTCTGGCGATTTTTGTACTGGCGATCGTCGGTGCGATCGCTTGGAAAAAATGGTCGCAGCGATCGCTACCATTATTACCAGCCACAGTAACAACGGCTGGCACCAGTCAGATTCTGCGCGGGCAATATTATGAGGCATCCATTCCGCCATCAGCAGCAGATAGTTATCAATCCGCAGATTTTCGGATCTGGATGCCGCAAAATGTCCCAACGCTGCGGGGGCTAATCGTCAAACAGCATGGCTGCGGCGATGATGCCGCCGCTACCGGACTCAACCATGCTAACGATCTGCAATGGCAAGCATTAGCCGCCAAACATCAGCTTGGATTACTCAGTGCTAAATTTCCGACGGGAACAGATCCCTGTGGGGATTGGGCTTTAATTAATAACGGTTCTCTAACGGCTTTTTTCAATGCACTAGAGCTGTTGGGAACCCAGAGCAAGCATTTAGAACTCAACCGAGTTCCGTGGGCGTTGTGGGGGCATTCAGGCGGCGCAGATTGGATCGTTCAGATCTTCCAGCAATACCCCGATCGCACGATCGCCGCGATCGCTGCTAGGGGAGGCGCGTTTACACTCTTGGGTACCAATCCCACCCTCGCCAACACCCCCGTACTATTTGCTTTAGGGGCAAAAGATAACATCGTAGTCAAAGAAACTCGCGATTTACCCACACAAGCATTCGGGCGTTATCGTAAATTAGCCGCACCGTGGGCACTAGCCGTCGCAGCTAACACGGGGCACGAAACTGGCGATACCCGACTGCTCGCCATCCCCTACTTCGATGCCCTCATCACCCAACGTCTACCCCTTCAGGGCAACGATCTCAGACCGATCGATCCCAATCTCGGCTGGCTGGGTAATGTCGCTACTAAAGAGATTGCCCCGATCGCTAAATTTACAGGCGACCCCCTAGCAGCAGCTTGGCTCCCCAATGAGGAAACCGCCCGTAAATGGCAGCAATATGTAACTACGGGCAAAATTCCCCCCACCCAAAAACCCAGGGCACCCACCAACCTCCAATCCACCCGCCGCGACTCAAATACCGTCCTCCTCACCTGGCAATATTCACCCGATCTCGAATCTGGACTCCCCGCATTTCGGATCGATCGCAACCAGTCAGCAATCGCCACCATCCCCAAACCCAGACACAACTTCGGCGATGCGCCAGATTCACCCCATCCCGTACTAGAGTTCGCAGACAAGAATGCTACGCTAAATGCAAGCTATTCGATCGTCGCCATTAACCAATTAGGTGAAAGCAGATCTGAATCGATCTCGGCGAGATAGGCTTTAGGCTTTTGGCTTTAGGTTTTTGGCTTTGGAACTGCGTTCCTTACTCCTTACTCCTTACTCCTTACTCCTTACTCCTTACTCCTTACTCCTTACTCCCCACACCTCCTCGTGCGTCAATACCTTTCAAAATTCCTGTATATCCTCGAAGGCAAGTACGCTAACCTCGCATTTATGGTGATGCTATTTATCTTTGTTTCGGGGCTAGAAGTCATCGGAACTGGACTAGTCGGGCCATTTATTTCCCTGGCTACCAATCCCGATGCGATCGCCGAAAATAGCTGGCTCAATGCGATTTATCAACAGTCGCATTTGAGTTCTAAGAGTCAATTTTTAATAGCGATCGGCTGTACTGTCATTGCTATTTTTTATGTCAAATCATTTTTGAGCTTTAACTCTCAAAAACTTATTTTTGAATTTGGATTTAGACAGCAAGGCGAGTTAGCAGCTAGATTGATGCATCGATATTTAGCCGCTCCATACACTTTTCATTTAGGTAGGAACAGTGCTTCTTTAATTCAAAATATTACAGTCGAGACAGAGCGATTTAGTAATGGTGTGATGATGCCGTTGCTGACTTCGATCTCGAATTCGGTAGTCACATTAGCACTAGTCGGGCTATTAGTAACAACCAACGCCCTAGCAATGATTGTCATCGGTGGAATTTTAGTGCTGTCTTACGGTTTATTGGAATCTTCCAAACATCGAATTGCCCGATGGGGCAAAGAAGGTTCGGATGCGCGAACTGAGATGATTCGACTGATAAATCATGGCATGGGCGGTCTGAAAGAAACCCGAATTATCGGCTGCGAGCCATATTTTGAAGGTCAAATGCAAAGTCAGATCGATAAATATTCAGTTAGTGGTAGCTTGGCATTGAGCTTTACTAATTTGCCACGTTATGTAGTCGAAGCTTTTTTGATTACTTTTCTGATCGTGTTTACTTTTTTGTTTATTTCGACCAACCAAGGTAACGTTCAAAGTCTCAGTTCGGTACTGGGGATATTTGCATTAGCTTCGATTCGACTATTACCAGCCGTCGGTAATTTATTATCGTCGATTAATGGCATTAGATATAATGCCTACTCTTTAGATAAAATTTATCTAGATCTCAAGGAATTAGAAGACGAAATTTTACCCAGCCTCGGATCGAGTCAGATTAAATCTAGTTTACCATTTCGAGATCGGATCGTTTTAGATGATATTTCTTATCATTATCCCAAAACTGCCAAGATTTCGCTCGATCGGATCGCGCTAGAAATTAAGAAAGGCGAATCGATCGGCTTGATCGGCAGATCGGGAGCCGGGAAAACAACCCTAGTCGATACTATTTTAGGTCTATTAGTACCGCAATCGGGAGATATTACCGTCGATGGAACTTCAATTTATACCGATTTACGTGCTTGGCAAAATTCGATCGGCTATGTGCCCCAGTCGATCTTTTTAATCGATGATACGCTCGAAAAAAATATTGCCTTTGGCGTTCCAGATTACCAGATCGATCTTCAAAAATTAACCAAGGCAATTATCGCCTCACAATTAGAAGAACTAGTCGAACAACTTCCTCACGGTCTAGATACGATGGTCGGCGAACGTGGCGTACTACTTTCTGGCGGTCAACGTCAACGAGTCGGCATCGCCCGCGCCCTCTATCACGAACGAGAAATTCTCGTTTTTGATGAAGCAACAGCAGCTTTAGATAACGAAACAGAAGCTTTAGTGACCGAATCGATTAAATCTTTAAGCGGCATTAAAACCATGATTATCATCGCGCATCGACTCTCAACGATCGAACATTGCGATCGAATTTACATGTTAGAGAAAGGTCACGTCGTCAAGTCTGGTAGCTTTGAGGAGGTTGTCAAAGGTTACTAATAGACTTCCTGCGAAAGTCATCGTGTCGGGTGACCCGACACGAAGGGAATAGGGAGAACAACCATAGAAGAAAACGGTACTGAAAAAGATGATATTTTTACTTTCGCAGGATGTCTAATATTTAGACAAGATCGAATCACAATTTACGACTCAATCGCCAAATTCTTTATGCAGCCAATATTGCAACAATCATGAATATGAAAGTCTTAAATCTAAGTACTTTCGATCTTGCTGGTGGCGCAGCTAGAGCCGCCTATCGCATTCATCAAGGTTTGCGATCGATCGATATCGACTCCCAGTTTTTAGTCCAACACAAACAAAGCAGCGATCCGACGGTAATGACGGCGGAACCTAAATTAGCTGCTAAATTGCGATCGATGGGCGATGCCTATCCACTCAAATCTTATCGCCAGCGCACGCAACTATTCTCACCCCAATGGTTTCCCGCCGCACTCCACAAAAGTATCGATCGATTTGCACCAGATATTCTCAATCTCAATTGGATCTGTAATGGCTTCGTCCCCGTCTCCGCCTTAGCCGAATTCAAACAACCGCTAGTATGGACGCTCCAAGATATGTGGGCATTTACAGGCGGCTGCCATTACACATTGGGCTGCGATCGCTATACAGCATCCTGCGGTAATTGTCCCCAACTCCACAGCCAGCGCGAAGCCGACTTATCGCAAGATGTGTGGCAACGTAAAGCCATCGCTTGGCAAAATCTCAATCTCCATCTCGTCGCTCCCAGCCAGTGGATGGCAGACTGTATGCGCGCTTCGGCTCTATTTAAAAATACCCCCATCTCCATCATTCCATTTGGGCTAGATGCGACCGTATTTAAGCCGATCGAGGCGCGGCTTGCCAGAGAAATGTTAAATCTGCCCCAAGACAAACAACTAGTCTTATTCGGCGCAATTGACGCGACAGGCGATACCCGCAAAGGCTTCCACCTACTGCAAGCCGCGCTCCGACAGCTCCGCGCTGAAGGTTGGGGAGATCGGATCGAATTAGTCATTTTCGGCTCCTCCGCACCAGAGCAACCCCTCGATTTAGGCTTCCCCGTCCGCTATTTAGGCAAATTAACCGAAGATCGATCGCTCCAACTCGCCTACGCCGCCGCCGATGTGATGATTGCCCCTTCGATCGAAGAAGCCTTCGGGCAAACCGCCTCCGAATCCCTCGCCTGCGGTACTCCGGTGGTAGTATTTGCCAATACTGGCTTGGCAGATATCGTCGATCCGCACCAAAACGGTTACATTGCCGATCGTGGCGACATTAAAGATCTCGCACGCGGCATCGCCTGGGTGCTCGAAGATCTCGACAGGCATCCCCACCTCCGCGCAGCAGCACGCGCCAAAGCCGAGCGAGAATACGCAATGGACGTACAAGCACATCGTTATAAATCGCTGTTTCAAACCATTTTGGGGGAATAGGGAATAGGGAATAGAGTGCCAGCATCATCCAACTTGCTCTCAGTCCCCCGTCTCCCCGTCCCCCGTCTCCCCGTCTCCCCGTCCCCCCGTCCCCCCTCCATGAAACCACCATCCGCATCACCTATTACCAAGCCGCAGAGATTGATGTTATTCGATCTGGCTTTAGGCGGACATCATGGTAACTATATTCAACACCTCATCGATGATGCTTGCCAACAGCCAGTTGTTAGCACGATCGATATTGTCGTGTTACCGCAGTTTTTAGAGATTCATCGCGATACCGTTGCGGTGATTGCTAGTTACCAGCAGCCAACAATTAACATCGTCCCGATTGCGGCTGATGAAGTCGCCGCCTTGGGAGATCGGAGTTCGGGATTGAGTCGGTTGCAGCGGAACTTTCGCGAATGGCAGATATTTTGTAAATACGCCCGAAATTTGCAAACCACCCACGCACTGATGATGTATTTAGATACCTGCGAACTCCCGTTAGCGGTAGGAATGCAGTCACCTTGTCCATTTTCGGGAATTTATTTTCGACCGACTTTCCACTATGGCATGTTTGCCAACCATCATCCCGATCGCCAAGAGCAATTACAACAATGGCGCAATCGCATTACGCTCGATCGCATCCTCGCACACCCACAGCTTCAGACGGTATTTTGTCTCGATCCTTTTGTCGTTGAAGCACTCAAAACCAATGGCGATCGCGCCAAAATAGTCACGCTTGCCGATCCGGTGGTATCTACCCCCTCAACCGCTATAGATATAGCTGCATACCGCGCCCAGCTCGGCATCAAAACCGATCGCCGGGTGTTTCTGCTATTTGGGGCATTAGATAGGCGCAAAGGCATTTATCAACTGTTACAGGCGATCGAGTTATTACCGCCAGCATTGAGTCAGCAGATGTGCTTGTTATTAGTCGGTAAAACCGCTGCTACCGAGCGCGCCAATCTGGAACGGCAAATTGTCGCATTGCGCCAACATACGCCGATTCAAATTATTGAGTGCTACGATTTTATCCCCGAAGAGGAAGTCTCCAACTACTTTCAATTAGCGGATACGATTTTGGCTCCCTATCAACGGCACGTCGGCATGAGTGGTATTTTACTTTTAGCCGCAGCCGCAGGTAAACCCGTTTTGAGTACCGATTATGGCTTAATGGGAGAATTGGTACGACGCTATAAATTGGGAATAGCGGTAGATGCTACCCAACCATCGGAGCTGATGCAAGCACTCGCACGCTGTCAGACAGCAGCACCCGAAACATTAGGAGATCGATCGCAAATGCAGATATTTGTGGACGAAAATTCGATCGATCGATACACCAGCACAATTTTTCAGTATCTAGATCCCATTCCCAGCGACCCCAGCGACTCACCGATTCCAAATCTCTTGCAACACTAAAGATTAGGCTTTAGGTTTTAGGTTTTAGGTTTTAGGTTTTAGGGAATAGGTTTGAGAAGTAATTACATACTTACTTCTTACTTCTTACTCCTTACTCCTTATACCTTCGCTCTGAAATTAATTAGTCATTGTACTGAGTACGAAGTTTGGTGAAATTGTTAAAGTGGAGTAGCTAAAATAAAATTTATATTTATCTGACGATTTCGCAAAGCGAACGCTGCGCGAACGCACTCGATCGTAATTACTAATAATCAATTAGGAGGAAATTAGCTGATGTCTGTGCCGATCGCGTTTATTTTATGTACTGAAGGTGGTGCCCTAGAACCAGAGTCTTTGTTAATGGTCGAGAGCTTCCGTAAATATACGGGTAAGTTCAAAGATGCACCGCTGTATAGTTTTCAGGTGCGCGAGCAAAATGATGTTTCAGCAGAAACGATTGCCAAACTTACTGCATTTGGAGTCGAGCATCAAAAAGTAGTTCTCAACACCAAATATCCCGACTATCCACTAGCAAACAAACCATTGCTATGTGCGTATGTCGAACAGCATATCGATGCCGAGATTATTGTCTTTCTCGATAGCGATTTAGTCTTCTTTTCCGAACCAACCGAATTTTTATTACCACCCGAATACGATATCGGCATTCGTCCCGAACATCACCAAACGATCGGTTCTGTTGGTAGTTCCGATCCTAATGAAGCCTATTGGCTGCGGCTTTATAATATTGCTGGGGTTACCAACATCGATCGCTTCGTGACGACAACAGTAGATCAGAAAAAAGTCAGAGCATTCTGGAATTCTGGCGTAGTTGCATTCAGGAGAAGTAAAAGAATTTGTACCGCTTGGCAACAGACGATCGAACAGTTATTAGAAGTTGGTACTAGTATTACCACCGAAAATTGGTATTACGAACAGTCGGCTCTATCGGCAACAATTTGTGCCACAACTGCTAAAGTTTTTAACTTTTCTCCCGGCTATAACTATCCCGTGCATTCGCATAATGCCATGCCAGCCACCGAACAGTTGAGCAGCATGGAAGATATCGTTTGCATTCACGATCACCTCTTCCGTCCTCGAAAAGAAGCCTATCGCGAACGAACTTGGGTGAAAACACTCAAGCATCTGAAAAAATTCGATCGATCGACACCCAAATACAAATGGCTTTATGAGTATTTGCAAAAACACAACCCTAAACCCAATCTCGCTCAAAAAACTCTAGAAACCGTCTTATTTTTACCTGGAATTCAATCACTTTTACCTTATAAGGATTAGAGAGTAGCAAGAAGCGATAATCGACAAAGTACGAGCAGCATGTAAATTTAACATTACTCCTGACTCCTGACTCCTTACTTTTTACTCTCCTATCCCCTAATAAAGTGACACAAACATCATTAGATCGGGTAGCCTGGTTATTACCTGATATGGGTACGGGCGGAATTTCATTCCAACATATTCTGAGTGAATTTGCCCAAATTTTCCCAAATACAATTACCTTTACCGGACAATGGCCGGGTTATGCTGCTGGCTTAGAACCTAATTTTAGTGTCGAAGTAGTCGGTGCAACTCGTTATATTGAAATTATTAAAGCTGCTAAT
Organism: Chamaesiphon sp. VAR_48_metabat_403; assembly: GCF_031422475.1. Taxonomy (NCBI): domain Bacteria; kingdom Bacillati; phylum Cyanobacteriota; class Cyanophyceae; order Gomontiellales; family Chamaesiphonaceae; genus Chamaesiphon; species Chamaesiphon sp. VAR_48_metabat_403. Next base: position 16,785 of record NZ_JANPLS010000292.1, on the reverse strand, counting down.
GGTTATTCGATCGGATTTTCGGCAGCATCACTCCAAATCGTGCGGCGATTATGGCAATTCAAACCGCAGTTAATATTCGCGAACGCCTTCACTGCTTGGACGGCAATTGCGCTATTACTCAAACCGATTTGTCGCTGGAAAGTAATTATTACTTACGAAGGTGGCTCGGCAATTTACGAGAATCCTAATTCCACCATTCGCTATCAGGCGCGACGGATGATGGCGCGATTGGCCGATGCTTTTGTTGTCAATAGCCGCGCGGGAAAAACTTATTTGCTCGATATTTTGCAAGTAAATCCCGAACGCGTATTTGCCAAACCTTTTTTAGTCCCCAGTCTTCCTACTTTACTCCAATCTTCTGCCACCGAAGCCCCTCAAATCGATGCTAGCGTCAAGCGTCCGATATTTTTGTCTGTCGGGCAAATTATCCCCCGCAAAGGGCTAAAAAACCTGATTGCAGCTTGCAATATCTTGCAACAACAAGGCTACGAAAATTATACATTAGCGATCGTCGGCGATGGCGAACAACAACCCGAACTCGCCGCACTAGTCAAGGAATCTGGTTTAGAAAAACAAGTGCTGTGGATGGGAAAAATTCCTTATCGCTGTTTGGGAGCTTATTTTCAACTTGCCGATGTGTTTATTTTGCCCACATATGACGATATTTGGGGCATGGTGGTACCCGAAGCGATGGCGTTTGGGAAAGCGGTCATTTGCTCCACAGGCGCGGGAGCGGCGGAAATGGTGGCGGCGGGTGCCAACGGTTTTGTCTACCCACCCGATGATATCGAGCGGCTAGCTGGATACATGCAGCAATTTTTAGATAATCCCGATTCGATCCGCTCGATGGGAGATATATCCGCACAAATTATGCTCGAACATACCCCCGAAACAGCTACCGCCTGTTTCGTAGAAGCGATCGAATTTGTCGATCGCAATATTACATCAAAACAACGCATTTAACAACCAATATGAATGCACAATGGTCTATTTTAGCAGGTCTACGTTTTTTCCTCGCATGGGTAGTTGTCTGCCATCATCTGAGCCATTGCGTACCTAGTAACGATCTGCTAGTTTCGTTCCAAAGTTTCACGGGGTTTTCCGCAGTACTCGGATTTTTATTAATCTCTGGCTACTCGATCGCCTGCTCTATTTCCAAAGGAAATACCGGATTTTATCGGCGCAGATTCATGCGCGTGTATCCACTTTATCTAGTCGCGATCTTCGTCTCTTTTATTCCTTTTCTGATTGCTGGTAATGAAATCGTCGTTCTCGATTCAACAAAATATCAGCAACCAACACTTATCAACTTGATTGGTAATTTGTTCTTCCTCCAAGGTTTTCTGGTTTTTCCACTCGGCTCTAACGGCGTAATCTGGACGTTGAGTGTTGAGGTTGTCTGTTATTTGCTCGCACCTTTATTAGTTAAATTAAAACCCCCAGTAATTTTATTATTAATTGCAATTTCAGCGGGATGTTATATCGCCTTCTCCCAGATTGCCCTGCCAAATAAAGATATCGCCTTCTTGAGATATGGATTGCCACTACTGCTATTATCGTGGGCATGGTTGTTAGGCTTTTTCTATTTTTTCCATGCTAAAGAACCGCTGGCAAAAGTATCGATTGTCTTATTAGGCTGCTTCCTCCTCGGATTCCACGGTGGTAATTATGGCTCTTTAGCTAGTTTTACTTACGTACTGAGTGCTTTACTATTAATTTATGCAACTGAGATAACACTGCCTCAAAAGCTTTGTAAGGTGCTCGACTATCTAGGCGAATTATCTTACCCCCTATATTTATTTCATACCCCCGCAATCTTACTCGGCTATGCCGCGATCGGGCTTAAAACTTCATTTTCGCTAATGTTTTTATCTTTAATCTTCTCAGCTCTGTTTTATCATGTCATCGATCTACCCATCCGTCACAAACGGGTTTTAGGCTTTAGGCTTTAGGCTTTAGCAATTGCCCGCTTACTCCTTACTTCCCATCCCCCTATCAACAATGAAAATCGCGATCGTCAGAAGAGAAAAAGGTGTAGCATTGAGTATGGATGTGTACACAGATAATTTAATCGATCGATTAAAACAGCTACAACCGACATGGGAAATTATTGAAATTGCGCCCACCCCTTGGGGCAAAAATGGCGACGAAAATCTCTGGAAGTCGGGTACAGGCGTGCGGAAATATTACGAGCGGTTGTGGAATCATCCGCGCCAAGTCAGCCAGATTGAAGCAGATATTTACCATATTGTCGATCATAGTAACGCTCACGTCGCCTACTGGCTCAAAAAAACTGGCAAACCGATTGTGGTTACCTGTCACGATTTGGTGCAATTTGTTTATCCTGATATTCTCAAAGATCGATCGCGGTTTCCCGCTTTGAGTATGGCTTCGTGGAAATATTCCGTGCGGGGGATGAAATCAGCAAATCGAATCGTGGCGGTATCGACAAATACCGCGCGAGATGTCGCTAAATCGCTCGATATTCCCACTGATAAAATTACCGTCGTTCCTAATGGCGTAGAACCCTATTTCCAACCCCTCCCAGCGACGGATACCGCCGCCATCCGCCATCGCTATCGCAGCACGCCAGCAACATTGTGCTTGCTCAATGTCGGCTCGAATCATCAGCGCAAAAATATTCCCACCATTCTGCAAGTATTAGTCGCACTTCGCGAGCGTGGAATTGATGTCAAACTATGGAAAGTCGGAGATGAATTTACCCCAGAGCAACTCGCCGCAATTCGATCGCACGATCTCGAATCGACAATTGTCGAAATTCGTAATCCCGATAAACAAACCCTATTAGAAATCTATAATACCGCCGATATGTTATTGGCTCCTTCACTATATGAAGGCTTTGGCTTAACAATTTTAGAAGCGATGGCTTGCGGGATGCCCGTCATTTCTGCGAATGTTTCTTCATTACCAGAAGTTGCTGGCGATGCGGCAATTTTGGTACCGCCACTCGATGTTAACGCGATCGTCGATGGCATTTTATCATTACACCAAAATCCAGCACTGCGACAAAGCTATGTCGATAAAGGTATCATTAGGGCAAAACTCTTTAACTGGGAGCAAGCTGCTGTCAGTCTTAGCAAAATTTATCAAACTCTTACAAATAGGTAAACCAAAAAACTAGTTTAGCAGCGATGAATAACCAAAAATTATTAGGCATCGAACTTTGTCGAGGACTAGCGGCATATGCAGTTATTTTAGTCCATTCAGGCGATGAGAATTGGGGATTAGCCACCGATCCTAGCGCGATCTCTTTCCGCTTAAATTTCTATTTTGGCGTACCTTTTTTTCTTGCCGTAGCTTTTTACTTTCTGACGGCTAAACCAGAGATCGCTTACTCTGCCAAATTCTGGCGATCGCGATTCGATCGAATTGTTATTCCCTATATAATTTGGACTGTCATCTTTTTAATATTAAGAATTATCATTTTTGCCGCCAGCGATCGAACCGATCGCCTCCAAGAGTTATTAACAGATCCACTCTCGATCGTATTTTTTGGTGGAGCTTCCTATCATCTTTATTTCTTGGCTTTACTGCTGGCTGGTACTTCTTTAATCTTATTGGTGCCACTGCTCCAAAAGTTAAAAGTTAGCAATTTAGGTTTATTATTACTGTCAATTTTGAGTGCCGCGCTCTACAACTGGCTAGAAATTTCAGGAAATTCATTCCATTTAGGGCCAGATGTTGCTTTTAAGAGCCTACTTACGACATGGCAAATAGATTTACAAGCTCATCCATTATTAAGATTATTGTTGGTAGAAATTGCTTGGCTAATTAAGTGTTTACCATATTTATGTGTATCGCTGTTATTACATCAAATTTTTAAATCCAAAAAAATATCGCAACAATCCATAAAAATTGGTTCGATCGGATTGCTGATAGCGATTAATATTGGCGGTCAATTATTGTTACCTAAATCTTTTAAAGAAATTATCTTAGCTTATACGTTGTTACTGGTAGGTATATCGATTTCGAGTTATTTCAAACATCCGATCGTCAACAATATTATCGCGAGTGTCGGTGCGTGTTCCTTTGGGATTTATTTAATCCATCCACTAATTATGAATATTGTCAAAAGTTTGGTAGATAAAATTTCTCCCGAACTGACAAATTCTATTTCAATTCCATCGATGCTCGCCCTCTCGATTCCCTGTTTTGTAATTTCATGGCTATCAGTTGCGATCGCCAAAAATAAGCTGGCAACCGATCGGTTACCAGGTTTTAGGCTTTAGGCTTTACGAGTCTTGAGAAGATGTCCGAACAGGTTTTTTGATGTGGCTTGTAGATCTAAAGCCCCCAACCCCAAATCCCCCTTAAAAAGGGGGACTTTGACCGGATCTTAACCCCCTTTTTAAGGGGGTTTGGGGGATTCAGATCTCGAAACGAAGTCTAACCAACTTGTGTATACACCGTAGCCTTTTTAAGGGGGACTTATAAGAGCAAGCGGTAGCTTTAGTAATTAATTTAAGGCGATTTACTGGGAGCTGCGCTCGGAGTTACCGTTGGTGTTGGCGTGGTTGGAGTTGTCGTTGCTGGATTCGCGCTGGGAGTGGCAGTCGGCGTAACTGGCGTGGGAGTGGTGAGTGTCCCCGGTGCTGGTGTAGCTACGCCGCTATTGGGCTGGGTATTACTGGGATTCACACCTGGGGCTGGAGTGGAACTAGGGATAATTGGCGGCGTGGGTGCGGCGGTATTCGAGGGGAGAGTTGCTAGTGCGACTCGATCTCCAGCTACCCCTCGGAGTGCATCGAGAACTTCGACGACTTTATTGTAGCTGACTTGTTTGGACGCATATAGCACGATCGAGCTGTTGGGGCGTGCTTGACGGTATTGTTTGACGGCTTCGACTAATTGTCCCGGAACTAACATCGGTTGCTGTTCTAAGAATATTTGTCCCGCATCATTGAGACTCACCATCAACAGTTCTCTGGCTGCTGGCGTACCACTGGCAGCCTTGGGAATATCGACGCTAAGTGCCTGCTGTCTGGCTACCTGTAGCCCTGCTAATAGAAAAAATGTCAAAATGCAAAAGATGACATCAATCAGCGGTACTAGCTCGATTCTGGGGTCTTCGTTTGTATTACCAGAGTTTATTTTCATAAGTTTGGGAGTAGCGAATTCAAAAAGAGCGGGGAGCGGGGAGCGGGGAGGAGATAATTTTTTTGTTGGAAAAACCGAAAATTACACCTCAAATCAGCAACGCCATTTTTTCGAGGTTATCGATCTATTTTGCTACCCCAGTAGTTACACACAAATTATCATTCGCGCTGTCTACCTGCGGTTTTTGCTGGTTTGTTTGAGAAGTTTTTTGAGGAGGTTTAGCATAAGTATCTTTACTCTGAATCTGACGATCGGCTTCGAGCGGATTGAGGTTTTTGACTTTATCTAAAGCTGTCGAAATTTGCGATTTAGAAATACACCAATCTCTCCGCGCGGAGATTGCCGAGCCAGTCTGTGAGAACAGTTGCTGAGATTTTTGGCTCAGGGATTGTAAGTGCGGGTTGATGTGTTGGGTTGTGAATTTCTGAATATCGGTAACAGTCGCGCGGATAGATTGTGAGTTAAGCTGCCAACTATTACCCCCGATTTTAGTTTTAATTTCTAAATCTTTATCGATAATAAATAGCATCCTAAAGGCAATAATACTACCGATCGATAAGCAGATTATCGTCCATTGCAACCAGTTAACAGAACTTTTAGACTCGCTTTTGGGTTTATCGCCGCTTGCAGATTTCATGTAATTTGGCTGACTAAATGGATGAGTTCGGGGAGAACGAGTTTTTCCATGCCCAATTGTACTGCACCGCGCGAGCCGGGCAGTGAGAAGACTAAAATGTTACCATACGTACCCGCAATCGCGCGGGAGGAAATCGCCCGCGATCCGATTTCTTGATAGCTTAAATACCGAAAAATTTCACCAAAGCCCGGTATAGTTTTGGTGAGGACGCGGGAAATTGCATCGTAAGTGGTATCGCGAGCGGAGATGCCCGTACCGCCATTAACAACGATCGCTTGAACGATCGGCACGATCGCGATCGTCCGTGCTAATTCGGCTAAAATGCGATCGGGTTCGTCAGGCACGATCTGATAACTACCGACCGTGTGTCCCGCCGCTTGCAACAATTGTTGGGCTAATGCGCCGCTACTGTCGGTTGCAGGCGTGCGGGTATCGCTGACAGTCACGATTGAACAATTAATGCTAATTGGAATCGCATCTGGGTGAGGTTGAGAAGCACGATCGAGCATGAGCTGGTTATTCTGCTTCAGCCTTGATAAATCCTAAACCGTTAGCTTCGGAATAGCGTTCCATAAAGCGCATGAAGCGATCCCACTCTGCCGTAGAATTCATGATATAAATCGCCTCTAATGCTTCGGGCTTACCATTGACAAATTTGGCTTTGACTTCGCGCGTGACAATCTCGCCTTCTTCGTCAATCATATACAATCCAGTCACTTCTTCATTGACTTCATTGCCGAGGATTGCTGGTTTTTCAAAGTAAAATGATGCTTTACCTTGCTCGCCAGTGCGAGATTTGGTGAGTCGGACATCGGGAACGACTGGTTCGGTGATGCCTCTGGAAAACTGGATTTCTGCCATAAATGAGTTGGGATAAAGTTATTTTCATATACTAATCGATCGAGAGTTCCAAATTTGAATCAATTAAATCCTTATGCTTGGATCGATCGATCCTTAGAGACGATTCGACAGGCAAATTGGTATCGCTCCGTGCGTTCGATCGAGAGTTTACCAGGTACTCAAGCGACGATCGACGGACGAGTATTAATTAATTTTGGAAGTAACGATTATCTTGGTTTGGCTGGAGACGAGCGAACGATTCGAGCGGCTATGCAGGCGACGCAACAGTTTGGCACGGGTGCGACGGGTTCGCGGTTGACAAGCGGACACAAACAGCTCCACCAAGATCTCGAAGATGCGATCGCGGGTTTAAAGGGCACTGAAGCCGCCTTGGTTTTTAGTTCGGGGTATTTAGCAAATTTAGGGACGATCTCGGCTCTAGCGGGCAAGCAAGACCTAATCTTGAGCGATCGTGCCAACCATTCGAGTCTCAAAAATGGGGCGCGCTTGAGTGGGGCGAAAGTTGTGGAATATCGTCACTGTGATGTTGACGATTTGCGGGAGCTATTAAAGACGCACCGAGATAATTATCGTCGCTGTCTGATAATTACCGATACGGTGTTTAGTATGGATGGAGATATTTGTCCGCTGCCAGCAATTTTGGCACTGGCGATCGAATCTAATGCCATGCTATTGGTAGATGAAGCCCATGCTACGGGCATATTTGGGAAGACAGGCGCGGGTGTCGTCGAACATTTCGATCTGGTGGGGCAACCGTTAATCGAAATGGGTACATTAAGTAAAGCCATCGGTAGTTTGGGCGGCTATGTCGCTGCGAGTAATTCGATCGTCGATTTTCTTAAAAACCGCTGTGCGAGCTGGATTTACACGACTGGATTATCGCCCGCCGATACCGCTGCCGCACTTACCGCGATCGAAATTATTAGCACCACACCCCAACTGAGACAGCAACTGTGGCAAAATGTGGCAGCTTTAAAACAGCAAATCGCCGAGCGATTCCCAGAATTACGACTCATTTCCTCGCAATCGCCGATTATTTGTCTCGAATTACCCGATGCTAGCACGGCGATGTCGATCGGGATTCAACTCCAACAAGCCGGAATTTTCGCCCCAGCCATCCGTCCCCCGACAGTCCCCACGAGTAGGATCAGACTATCGGTGATGGCAACACATCAACCCGCACAGATAGCACATTTAGTCACGGCGATCGCGCAAATATTCACCCTTACCTCAGTAAGCTAAAATAGATATTAGCCTAAGTTGTTAGTTAAAGTTTTTTAGTCATAAATCCTCCCCATCCTCCCGCCCTTCCCCATCCTCCCACACCCCCTCCTCTTTCAATTAGAGAGTAACTAGTAACTTACGTTAAATCTCCGCCAAACTGCTAACTTATTACCAGTTAGACTTGACAAAGCAGACCGAAAAAAATCACAATAGACCCCACAGAGTCAGGTAATTTAAAGTCTTCAGTACCTAGCTCGGAGTCAGAATTGTAAATCTGCCCCACTTCCCAATCCCAACTACCCTTTTTCTAGTTTTGGCAAAACCAAGCGCGCGCTTCGACTTTGAACAAGCAACCCAGGTTACTAAACAATTAGTCAACCAGATGCCCCCTTGGTTGCGGCTGTCGTTTATCCGGAGTTGGGTATTCTGGGCAATTATGACTCTGGGCATTTCTGGTGGGTTGGTTTACCTAGCATTAGGCTTATTACTCAACCCCAAAGCCGTACCGAATTGTCCCGAAATATTCGTCCCGATGTCCTCACCATCGCTGCGGGTATATTGCGGACAACTAGCCGCCAGCAAGCAAACACTCAAAGATTTAGTCTCCGCACTAAGTCTCGTCAAAGATATCGCTCCAAACGATCCGACGCGCAGCTATGTCGATAGTAACGTGCAACGGTGGTCGCTGTCGATTTTAAGATTAGCAGAAGCCAGCTATCAAGAAGGCAACTATGATGAAGCCGTCAATGCTGCCAAGAAAGTCCCCTCAAATGTGCCCGCCTACAAAATTGTGTCCCGCCGCCTGGGACAATGGCAAGAAACTTGGAATAAAGGTGTTGCCCTCGATCGGGAAACTAGGGGATTATTAAACAGTTCTAAATGGGTAAATGCCTACTCTGTCGCCGTTAAACTAACTCGTCTCAACAATCGCTACTGGGCGACGACTAAGTATCAAGAATTAGCCGACTTAGTACAAATTGCCAAAGCCGATAGCAGCAAGCTAGATGAAGCCCGCCAACTAGTCAAAAGTACTTCAGTAGCAACTTTACTCAAAGCTGTCGAAATTGCCAATAAAGTCGATCCTAAAAGTTTCGCACATACGGAAGCCCAAACACTCATCGGTACCGCTTCGAGTCAAATGCTCAAACTGGCTAGAGCTAAATTCGATAAAAATGACTGGAATGGCGCGCTCGAAATTGCCAACAAAACCCCAGAATCCGCCCAAACCAAAACCGAACTCCAAGATCTGATCGGGTTATCGCAAGCCCAAATCAATGCCAAAGCTGGCACTGTGTCCGAATTAGAAACAGCCATCTCGCTGATTCAAGGCATCAAACCAGAAAGTTCTCTCTACCAAAAAGCCCAGCAAGTTTCCGGACTTTGGCAGCTCGAAATTCAAGATCTCGCCGCACTCCAACACGCTCGCAGCATAGCGACTACTGGGACTGTCGCCGATCTCCAACTGGCAATTAATGAAGTTAAAGGCATTCCCGCCAACAATCCGCGCGGTAAAGAAGCCGCGCGAGTTGCGATTGAATGGAGCAAGCAAATCGAGACAGTTCAAGATGCCCCTTACATGCAAGCCGCCGATACCTTAGCGGCAGATAATACCGTCCAAAGCGTCCAAAGTGCGATCGTTCAACTCAATCAAATTCGCCCAGGGCGCGCGCTTTACCCCCAAGCTCGTCAAAAAATCCAACAGTGGACTGCCGATATCCAACGCGCCGAAGATACGCCAATCCTCGCTCAAGCCGAAAGCCTAGCAACTAGCGGCGATCTCAGAGCCGCGATAACTATGGCTCAAAAAATCGGATCGGGACGTGCGATGTCAGCGCAACGCCAAGAACGAGTTAGCGATTGGCAGTCTCAATTACAGGCATCAGCAAATTTAGCTAACGCCCAGAGAGTAGCTGGAAACGGAACCCCAGAATCTCTCCTCTCAGCGATTCAATCGGCAGCTAGAGTACCTAAGAGTTCTAATCTGCGATCTCAGGCTCGATTATCGATGGATAACTGGGGATCTCAGATGCTAGAAATCGCTCAAAGCACCGCCACGAGCGACCTCCGCCGCGCGATCGCGATCGCGCAATCTGTTCCTTCTAATACATCTGCCTACAGTTCCGCCCAAAGTTTCATTCAACAATGGCAACAACAGCTTAACCCTACTCCCACCCCCACAGAATCGCCAGCAACTGATGATAATGGATTGTTGAATTAGGGAATAGGGAATAGGGAATAGGGAATAGGGAATAGTGGATAGTGGATAGTGGATAGTGGATAGTGGATAGTAAGTAGGTTTTGGAAGCAATTGTTTGTACTCCCAGTCTCCCAGTCCCCCCGTCCCCCCGTCCCCTATTCCCCCACTCCTCATGGAAATCCTCCGCATTCCCGTTCTTTCAGACAACTATATCTTTATACTGCTCGACTTAGAGCGCAAGATTGCCGCAGTTGTCGATCCTGCTGAAGCTGCGCCAGTACTTGCCACATTACGCCGCCATCAAGTTGAATTGGTAGCAATTTTTAACACCCACCATCATGGCGATCATGTGGGTGGTAATCAAGAATTAATCGCCGCTTATCCCGACGTGCGGGTGTATGGCGGTGCTGAAGATCGGGGTCGTATTCCCGGACAACAGGTATACTTAACCGATGGCGATCGGGTAGAATTTGGCAGTCGTACTGGTGAAGTATTCTTTATCCCCGGACATACTCGCGCCCACATTGCCTATTATTTCCCGCCAGTCGAGAGCGATGTTCCTGGCGAACTATTCTGCGGGGATACAATTTTTGCTGGCGGCTGTGGGCGGCTGTTTGAGGGCACTCCAGCCCAAATGGTCGGTTCGATGACCAAATTGCGTCAGTTGCCCGATAATACCCGAATTTGGTGCGCTCACGAGTACACCCTGAGCAATCTTAAATTTGCAGTTACTGTCGATCCTGAGAATCAGGAACTCCAGCAGCGACTAGTCGATGTTACCGCCGCCCGTCAGCAGCTAATTCCTACTGTCCCGACATCTTTAGGCGTTGAGAAGCGAACTAATCCCTTTCTCCGCTGGGACATTGCCGCTCTCCAAGCCAGTGTTGCTAGTAATGATGCGATCGAGACTTTTGCCCGAATTCGCGGTCGTAAAGACCAATTTTAAGCATTAATTCCAACTGTAGAAATTCGTGTGTTGCTGCGTAGATCTTTACCCCACCCCAGCCCTCCCCATATAAGGGGGGTAAGTCCACTGTAAAAGAATTCTAGCCGACAAGTCGGTATGCGGGAGGTTTGGACTAGAAAGAAATAAACTGTGAGGATCGATCGGTTATCGGCTAAAATTAGGAACGTTTAGCGTGTGTTGTGAGGTAGCGTCGATGAAATTTGGCATTCGGCAGGTTGGAGTTGTGTGCAGTGCGATAGCGATTGGTTTTTTAATGACAAGCTGTAAAACTGGGAAAGTCGCTCAATGTGCTGACATGATTCAAGTTATCAATCAGACAGTAATCGATACCAAGACTAATACTGAATCTGGCACCGCGCTGAATGTGGGGATTGTCGAAAAACTAGTTACTGTTTTTGATAAAGCTGCAAAAGACATGAATTCTGTCAATGTTAGCGATGAAAAGCTCAAGACTTATAAAAGTCAGTTTTTGTCGATGTATCAAGGCGGGATGGAAATTAATAAACAATTGATGGTAAGTCTCCAAGAGCGCAAATCGACGAAGGTGCATGAAGGATTGCGAAAATCTAACAATATTTTCAGTCCCGAACGAGATCTGGCGACTGGACTTACTCAATATTGCAAAGCACCGGAGAAATAAGACGGGGAGACGGGGGGACTGGGGGACTGGGGGACTGGGGGACATCTGAAATTGTCAACGCCGAATAAATAAGGCATTATCGACAGGAGATCGTTCTCGATCGCACTAAGTTTATCACCTAAAATTCAGGGTAGGGGTAATTCATGAATTACCCCTACCCTGAATAGGCGATTCACCATTCACTATCCACTATTCACTATCCACAAAAACACTAATAACCGTGTTTTAAGGCAAGATGTGAATTACGATTTCTCGTGCTTGACTTCGACAATCATATGGACGTTACCGCGTGGTGAAAAATCAGCGCGAACGGTAATGTGATGCGGATCGGAGATCGCGACAAAATCGTCTAAAATTTGATTGGTAACTTCCTCGTGAGAAATATACCGATCGCGGTAACTATTGATATATAGTTTCAATGCCTTGAGTTCGACGACTTTTTGGTCGGGTACGTAAATAATCCCGATCGTGGCAAAATCAGGATAGCCAGAAAAGGGACACTTACAGGTAAACTCTGGCAAACTAATCTCGACATTATAGCGTCTGCCCATCCGGGGATTGGGGAACGTAATCAGTTCGCCGTTGATAATTTCCCGTTCCCCATATTTCATCTCGCTCGGAGGTGTCATCACTGGTGCTGTATTGTCCTGACTCATGTAATTGGCGATCTGCGATCGATAGTTGATAACATTCTACTAGTTTAGATCGTTCTCGCCTTCCCAATCGGCACAGCGATCGCTATTACAACCGTAAGGATACATCCCGCACACCAGCAGATTGCCCCCATACACAGAACCATTATAGTTGAGACAACCCACACAAGCCGGATGCACTGCCGGATCTGGCATCGGTTTAGTCGGCATGGGAATATCCCAGTTCATTGCCGTGGGTTCTTCAAATTCTAATTCTAATTCTTGCCAGAGTTCAGTCAGCACTTGTTTCAGCTCATCCAATTGGAGATTAAAAATATCCTGAGCTTCAGTGGTGACTTCTTCGACTAATTCTGTGAGTTCCAGGCGAAATCCATCAAACAACGCGGTTAAATCTTTGAACGCGGCGGCGATTTCGTTTTGCCATTCTTCCATAGCGAACACCTAGTAATTATTGCCAAATCTAGATCTAGATTGTACGACGACCTCGATCGATCCGCTAGTGACTTGCTAGATTTAGATAGAATTGATACCAAAGCTCAATTCTAGCATTCCCCGCGATCGGGCTAATTTTGCTATGGGGGCGAGATTTTGTATATTTAGTGCCAACTGCGATGAAACTAGTTATTTGGTTAGCCACAGCCACCCTGGGGATTGGGATTGCCCAGCCCGTTCGGGCGGCGACTACTCGCGAAGTTTACAATATTGCTAAATCAGTGACGACGAAAATCGATGTCAGCCAAAATGGACAACAGATCGGTCGTGGTTCGGGATTTTTGCTAAAAAAGCTCGGCAGCGTTTACGTCCTGATTACCAGCAAACACGTTACCAGATGTTCAGATAATAACTGTACCTTTACGATTACCACTGCCGATGGCCGCAGCTATCTGGCTACGGGTAAGCAGGTTACTACCTCCTCAGACTTAGATCTCGCCGCGATCGAATTTACCAGTCCCCACAACTACCCACTGGCTCGATTGGCTGAGTCTAGCGCAGTTAAACCGGGCGATATCGCGTACACATCAGGATTTCCCGTCGAAGCGGAGGGCTTTACATTTGCTGGTGGCGAGGTGCTAATTAATGCCCAAAAACGCCTGTCGGGAGATCGGGGCGGCTATAGCCTCGTTTATAATGCTTACACTAATAAAGGGATGAGTGGTGGTGCAGTATTCGATCGACAGGGACGAGTAGTGGCCGTTCACGGTCATGGCGATCGCATTACTGTGGGTACTTTATGGCAGAATCCGAGCGATCGATCGACTCGATCGACCCCAACTAATACTGACAATTATGGCAGCAAGATGGGGTTTAATCGCGGCATACCCACGCTATGGTTATCAACATCTACTCTCATGGGACAAGCTGGGAGCAACAGCATCAAACCCCCGCAGAGTGCCGATGACTTTTTGATTTTGGGGATGAACAAATTTATCGCCCCAGACACCGATAATATCAAACAAGATAAGCAACAGGCTTTGGCATATTTCAATCGGAGCATTCAACTCCAGCCCAACTATGCGATGTCTTATTTCTTGAGATCGTTAGTCAACATGCAATTAGGAAATAGTGATGCCACTCGCAGCGATCTGACGAAAACTTATCAGTTAAATTCGTCACTGTCCATACCATCCCCGTACAATACCAAGCCGATTCCAGTCGATCGATTAGATCGATGGCTAGACGACCACCGGAACTTTATACTTGCTAATAAATCGGGTGTGGAGGCTGCCGCAGAATTACAGCAAGTTCGATCGAGCCGACAGCGACAACGCCAACAGCCACTAGGTGAAACATACCAAAGTTCGATCCAAAAACTCGATCGAGCGATTCAGTCCTATCCTCAAGATTCACCAGATTATTACATCAAGCTGAATCTAGCCAATTTGTACGTCTTACGCGCCGAACTTCAAAAACGCGATCCGAGTAAAGCGGCTGCTAGCATTGCCGATTTTAAAAAAGCTGGCGAAATTTATCCCGTTGCCGAGTATGCTTACGCCTACTACCAGCGCGGATCTTGGCGCGCAGCGGGGGGCGATCGATTGGGTGCGATGGCCGATTACCGTCAGGCTGCCATATTAGCAAAAAAAGAGGACAATCCGACTGCTCTGCAAATGGCTAATGCCATGCTCGATCCTGGCAGCAGCAATCGTGAGGGTGGCGTGAGATCGGGCGGCTTTATACCGGGCGGTGCCACCCCAGCTAGACGTAGCAAGATTTCTACCAGACTTCGGCGGACATCCAATGCTACTCAAGCAGAATTTTATGTGCGGATGGCTGACAAGATTGCCAAAAAAAGTACCGATCGGAAGCTGGCGATCTCGTACCTTCAACGAGCAGCCGAACTCTACAGACAAGATGGCAATATGACTAAATATCAAGACACGATCGATACGATCCGTAAATACACAAATAACGATTTTAATTAAATAATGCCCGATTTGAGAGGCAGGAGCAATCGATCGATTGCTCCCGTTTTTTGTTAGTTGCAACTAATTTAGAAAATCGAGAAACTATTATTAGTCAAAGCAGGGTTGCCGACTAATTGAGCGATGCGGACTTGCGCGGTACCGCCAGCTCCATCAACATCGAAGAATAACGCACCAGAGTTATTGTTGTAGATCAACCGTTGGCTGGCGGTGGTGGCAGAAGATCCGATCGTGAATCGGGAAGCATCCAAGACTCCCAATCCATCAGTGTCAAAGACCGCATTACCACCAAAACCGGAACGGAAGATACTCAATCGATCTTCGCTTACCACGAAATCGTTAATTTTGTCAATACCTTCATTAGCACCGTAGTAAACAAAAGTATCGTTACCAGCACCGCCAAAGAGTAAATCGACTCCGGCACCACCAATAATAAAATCATTACCGCCGCCAGCATTGATGATGTCATTGCCCGCATTACCAAAGAGGGTATCGCTATTATTGGTACCGACTTGGTTGTCGGCTCCAGGGTTGCCACCAGTTGGCTTTAAGTTTAGTCCGGCTAGTACCGGATCGTGGTCGGACGATCGGAATCGATCGGGTCGATAAAGCGTGGTATCATTGCGGACTTCGGCGATATTTTCCCCACTAGATTGAATGGCATCATTGTAGTCGAGGACGATCGGTTCTGAGGAGTTGATATTCCACTTGGCAGCACCCGTTACTTGAGCGAGTAAGCTGGATGTAACTAAGGCATGATCTAGCGAACCTGTCTGACCGTCAAAGACGAAGGAATCAGTTGTAGTGGTGAGTTTGGTTAAGCCGCCAGCGCGGAGGATATCGATCGGATCTTCTTCGTTGTAGGCATTGAGATCGCCCAATACCATTACATCGCTATCGCCAGAGGCAGTTTGCATCTGACCGACGAAGTTGAGGAGGGCGGTGGATTGGGCTTTGCGGGTGGCATTCGATAAGCCTTGACCGTCGCCTTGGTCGGTATCGCCCGGTAAGCCAGCACTGGAGCCTTTAGACTTGAAGTGATTGACAATGGGGGTGAATTTTTCACCATTGGCATTATTGATGAAGGTCTGCGCTAATGGTGGACGGGCGGTATTAAAGGCGGAGTCGTTGAAATAGACCGCATTACCGACAGGCGTAACAGCACCAGGCTTGTAGATGAAGGCGACCTTAATTTCATCGGTACCGGGGCTACCAGTCGTGTTTGCCAGTTTGATATAGTCGTAGGTGTTAGACCCGATCGACGCATTCAAGCCGTTGACTAAATTAGCGATCGCCGAATTGGCTCCATCGCCATCATTTTCCATCTCGATCAGACCGACGACATCGGCATTCAAATCTTTGATGGCTGAGATAATTTTATTGCGTTGGCGGCTAAATTCGACCTCTGTAGTTGCACCCCGCGAAGTTGGGAAACCACCGCCTAAACCATCGCCGTTGAAGTAGTTGAGGACGTTGAAACTACCAACTTTAATACCGCCGCCGACATTGGGCAGAGCCGGACGCGGTTCGTAGTTGAAAATTGGGGCTTGCGTGGGTTGAATCCGATAATTATTGAAGCCGAAACCGAGTACGCCCGTCAATCCACCGATCGTACTGCCGATACGGAGGGTGTCGTTAGCCGGATTCGCGTCGGTGGTGTCGATGTAGGGGACATCGCTGAGGTTGGACAGGGTGCTACCATCATCGAGCAGAATGCGACGGCGATTATTGAGGTCTTGTTGGGCGGTAACAGCGGCAACATTGCTCGTCCCTGATGAATTGGTGCCCGATGCAACTGCATCGTTAGGATCGATAATATTCGTCGGATTGAATAAGCGACCGTCAGCAGATAGAGAAACTTCCCCAAAGCGACCTAAGTTAAAGACTTCAGTGACGGTGAGGGTTTCGGGGATGGTAATTAACATCCCTTCAAAGCGTTCTAAATCGCCCAGGGTCGTTAGCGGCAGATCTAGGACGGTACCCGTGACCAAAGCCTGTTGTCCGGTCGCCAAGACGCTAATATCGGCTGCTGTGGTGGGCGTAATTGTCGCTTGGTTGAAGGATG